>JASHQW010000119.1 GCA_030038875.1 Gammaproteobacteria bacterium
GGCGCAGCTCTTCAGCGAGGAGCCCGGGGTGGTGGTGCAGATCCTCGCGGCCGATGAGCCGATGTTCCGCGAGATCCTCGCGCGTCACGGCTTAGGTGACGCGGCGCTTCGCCTCGGCGCGCCACGGGCGGAGCTGCGCGTGCGGGTGCGGGTGGGCACGGTGGCGATCGACGAGTCGTGGGCGGACCTCAAGCGTGCCTGGTCCGAGACCTCCTGGCGCATGCGGGCGCTGCGCGATGATCCGCAGTGCGCCGACGAGGAGTTCGCCGCCCAGGGCGCCGAGGCCGACCCGGGCCTCGCGCTGGATCTCAAGTTCGAGCCGCAGGAGGACATCGCGGCGCCCTACATCGCGCGCGGCGCTAAACCTAAGGTTGCGATCCTGCGCGAGCAGGGCGTCAACAGTCAGACCGAGACCGCGGCGGTGTTCGCTCAGGCGGGCTTCGAGCCGCACGACGTGCACATGACGGACCTCCTCGGCGGCGCGCGCACGCTCGAGGAGTTCAAGGGACTCGTGGCCTGCGGCGGCTTCAGCTACGGCGACGTGCTCGGGGCGGGCGAGGGCTGGGCGAAGTCGATCCTGTTTCACGCGGCGGTGCGCGCCGAGTTCGAGCGCTTCTTCGCGCGCGCCGACAGCTTTGCGCTCGGCATCTGCAACGGCTGCCAGATGTTTGCGGCGCTGAAGAGCCTGATTCCCGGCAGTGGACATTGGCCGCGCTTCGTGCAGAACCGCAGCGAGCAGTACGAGGCGCGTTTCCCGCTGGTGGAAGTGCTGTCCTCGCCCTCGGTGCTGCTTCAGGGGATGGCGGGATCGCTGTTGCCGATCGCGGTCTCGCACGGCGAGGGGCGGGGGGAATTTGCCTCGCCGCAGGCGGCCGCCGCCTGCGCCGCGAGCGGCCTGGTGGGCTTCCGCTACGTGCGGCACGACCGCAGCGTCGCCGACACCTATCCCGCCAACCCGAGCGGCAGCCCTTTCGGCATCGCCGCGCTCTGCAATGCCGATGGGCGCGTGACCATCACCATGCCGCACCCGGAGCGCTCGTTCCGCTATCTGCAGAATTCCTGGCGGCCCCGCGACGCCGACGGGTACAGCGGCTGGATGCGCCTCTTCCGCAACGCGCGGCGCTTCGTCGACTGAAGGAGTCTTCAGCTCGCCGACTGGAGCGGCGTGACCTTGTGGCTGCCGGTCTCCTCGAGGAAGAAGCGCCGCACCATGATGGCCTGCTGCAGCCGGCCCTTGCGGACGTAGGCCTCATAGAGGAGGTCCTTCATCACCTCGAGCATGATGCCCGCCTGATAGCCGTCGAGCAGCGGGATGCTGGCGCGCGCGTCGAGCTCGGCGCCGAACAGCACGTTGCGCATGCGGGTGAAGAGATCCGGGGCGATGTCGGTGAGGTCGCGCAGTCCATTCAGCTCGTCGAACAGGCGCAGCTTCCCGGCCTCGCCCAGGTCCGCGAATATCGCCTGCGCCGTGCGCCGGCACATGGAAGCGAAGGCGTTGAAGGCGTCGTGCGCGAAGCAGGTGAGCGCCTCCTTGAAGAGCAGCTCCACTTCCTCGGGGATGTAGGTGAAGCTGAATTTCTCGCGCGCCCGCTCGACTTCCGTGAACTGCGGCGAGAGCTCGATGCGCGCCGCGCCGTACACCCGCACGGTGAAGCGCAGGAAGATCGGCGCATGGCAGGCGTCGCACAGGTACACGACCCCGATCTGCTTGGGGCGGTAGAGCTGCAGATCCTCGAAGCGCGGCACGGCGCTCGGCGTGATGTGCGCGACCGTCTGGCAATGCGGGCAGGTCACCACCAGGTTCTTGTCCTGGTCGTGATGCAGGCGGCTCGCCGAGTCGATATAGAGGGACATACCCTTCATCACGCACTGCGCGGACTGTTGTTTTTGCGTCCGTCGCGCTGCGCGGCACCATGTTAACCGATCGCGCCGCGAGCCACCCGTTCCACGTTATGTCACAGGGCGCGCGGCGCGCGCGAAGGCGAGGATGCGGTCCGCCAGCGTCGCGTATTCGCCGCTGAAGTGGTGACCCTTGCCGACCTGCTCGCGCGCGAGACGCGGGCCGGGCGACAGGCCCGGACAGATCGAATCCGACTCGCCCTCGCCGTAGATGCAGAGCACCGGCACCTCACCGAGAGAGGCGACCTCCGGGCGGGTGGGCGGACCGCCGTCGCCGCTGCCGACCCAGTCGGCGACGCTCACCTCAAAGGAGGCATTGGAATCGATGCCGAGGAGGCTGACGCTCGCCACGCGCGCGCGCAGCTCCGGCGGCAGCCGATTGACCACGAAGGGCAGCACGTCGGCGCCGAAGGAATACCCGACCAGTATGACGCGCTGCTTGCTCCACGCCGCGAGGTAGTGGCGCATGAGGCGCGCCACATCGCGTGCGGTCTCATCGGGCGTGCGCTGCATCCAGAAGTACTTGAGCGAGTTGAGCCCGACGGTCGGCACGCCGCTCGCGGCGAGCCGCGCGGCGAGCTCCTGGTCGAGGCCGGCCCAGCCGCCGTCACCAGTGAGGAGCAGCGCGAGCTCCGCGGAGCTCCCCGCGGCGTGCACCTCGGTCACCGGCAGATCGCCGATCTCGGGCGGCCGCGCCGGCGCAGTCTCCACCGGCGCGGTGAGCCGCGCGTAGGCGGCGCGAAACTGCGGCATCCAGTTGCGCTCGACCGAGAAGCCGTGGCCGACGAGCGGCAGCCGCACCACCTCGGCGTTGGCCACCTGCACGGCGAACTCATCGACAGCCTTGGCGCTGCACACCTCGTCCTTCTGTCCCTGGAACGCGATCCACGGCTGCTTGAGCGTCGCGGCCGGCGCCAGCACCAGCTCGTGCTGCTTGTTCGGCGTGTAGCGCAGCCCGGCGCCCGGGCACAGCGCCGCGCCGGCGAAATCCTGATCGGCACAGAAGCCGAGGCTCAGAGCGCCGGCGAACGTGCCGGGGGGCGATTGCACCAGCGTCGCGTACACGACCGTGGCGCCCGAGGAATAGCCGACGAGCACCGGCACGTGGTACTCGCGCATGCCGATCTCTTTCTGCACCTGATGGCTCAGGGCCTCGAAGTCCGCCGCGATCATCTGGCACGGCGCGCCGGGCCTCCCCGCCGCCTCGCCGAGCCGCGCGAGGTAGTGGCGGATGTCGGCGCCGATCACCACCGCCCCCGTATCGCGCAGCGCCTTCGCCATGTTGATCACGCCGAGCTCCCAGCCGCCGTCGCCCGAGAGGAAGATGGCGACGCTGCCGGGCTTGCGGTCGGGAATGTAGACGCTCACGGTGCCGAAGCGCCCGGCCGAGAGGTGCACATCGGCGCCATCGCCGGCTGCGGCGCCGCTCCCGTGTGTGCCGGCGGCGGGTGCGGCCGCGGCGCCGGCGGCGGCCGCGGCGTAAGCGGCCAGCAGCATGAGCGTCACGACGGGGAGCCTGGTCATCGCGCGAACAGCTCCTTCATTCCTCCGGCGATCAGCGTCGAGACGTCGATCAGCACGCGCGGCAGCGCGATGCCGCCGCGCGCCACCAGGTAACGCGGCTCCCACACCGGGTCGAACTTCGCCTTGTAACGGCGCAGACCCTCGAAGTTATAGAAGTGCTCGCCGTGACGGAAGATGAAGTTTCCGACCCGATGCCAGGCGGGCGCGAGCGGATGCGCCTCGAGGCCCGAGAGCGGCGCCATGCCGAGATTGAAATGCCGATAGCCCGCGCGCTGTCCCCACAGCATGAGCTCGATGAAGAGGTAATCCATCGCGCCGCGCGGGGCCTCGGGGCCGAAGCGCATGAGATCGACGGAGAGCTCCGCCCTGGTGCCCGTGGTCCAGAGGTTGGCGAACGCCACCGGCGCGCCTTCGGCGCGCACCAGCGCGACGGGAAACTGCGCGAGGTACTGCGGCGAGAAAGCGCCCACCGAGAAGCGCTTCTCACCGGTCGATTTGCTCGAGAGCCAGGCGTCGGACACGCGCCTGAGCGCGGGCAGGAGCGGCGCGACAGCCGCGGGCGGCACGACCTCGAAACTCGCCCCGTCACGCTGCGCGCGGCGGTGCGCCTGGCGCAGATCTGCGCGCGCGCCTCCCTCGAGCGAGAACTTCTCGAGTGGCACGCGCGCCTCCTCGCCGATCTTGAGCGCGGCGAGACCTAAGTCGACGTAGAGCGCGAGCCGGTCGGCACACACCTGGTAGAACACCGTGTCGCAGCCGTGATGGTCGGACATCTCGCGCAGCCGCCACACCAGCTCCTCGGCGCCCTCACGCGCGCCCACGGGATCGCCGAGCGCGATCCAGCTGCGGCCCGCGATCTGGTACATGACGAAGGCGGACCCGGCCTCGTTGAAGAGCAGGCGCTTGTCGCCCGTGAGGGCCGCGTTCGAGAGCGTGTTGTCGCACTGCTCGATGAGCAGGCGCGCCCGCGCGAGCTCCTCGGCACCTGCGACCGCGGGCTCGGGCCGCGCCGGCCGCAGCACGTTGAGGAGCACGTAAGCGGTGCCGAGGACGACGATCGAGAGCGAGGCGCGCAGCATGCGCGGCGCATTGCCGTCGAGCGCGAAGGTCCACCACAGCTCGTGCGAGTAGGCGACGTGCCGGTAGGAGAGGACCCCGAGCCAGACCGCGAGCGCGACCACGCCGACGATGCTCGCCACCCACACCGGGGTGAAGCGCTCGGAGAGGATCGCGGTCGGGCGGTAGAAGGCGCGCCGGCCGAGCACCAGCACGCCGAGCACCAGCGCAAGCAGCGTCGCCTCCTCGAAGTCGAGACCCTTGAGGAGCGAGGCGAAGATGCCCCCGATGAGCAGCCACACGATGATGTGATAGGCGGCTTCCACGCGTCGGAAGATGGCGCGCGAGAGCACCAGCAGCCCGAGCCCGATGATGCTGCCCGCGAGATGCGACACTTCGAGCACCGCGAGCGGCAGGAAGCGGTCGAGGAATGCGAGGCGCTCCTCGATCGCCGGGGTCGCCCCCGAGAACAGCAGCAGCGCCCCCGCGAGAAAGGTGAGCGCGCCCGCCACCTGGGGCACGACCGGAGCGATGTAGACGGACGCGAGTTCCTGCGCCCGCAGCACGCGGCCACGCTGCGCCGCGAGCTCCTTGGAGCCGAACAGCAGCGTCCCGAACACGAGCGGCACGAGGTAGTACACGGCGCGGTAGGCGAGCAGCGAGCCGAGGAGCGCATCCGCCGGCACGCCCGGCAGGGTGAGAAGCATCACCGCCTCGAACACGCCGACGCCGCCCGGCACGTGGCTCACGATGCCGGCGATGACCGCGAGCGCATAGGTGCCGAGAAAGGGCACGAAACCAATGTGCGCCTCCGCCGGCAGCAGCGACCAGAGCACCGCCGAGGAGAGCGACAGGTCCGCGACCGAGAGGGCGAGCTGCGCCAGCCCTATGCCTGCGCCCGGGGCGCGCAGCGCCCAGCCGCGCAGCTCGAGCGTGCCGCGCGCGAGCGTCGCCCAGAGCGCGTAGAGCGCTACGGCGCCGAGCAGCACGAGACCTGCGAGCAGCGACCAGTTGCGATGCAGGTGCAGGATCTGCGTCGCGTGCGTGGGCGAGAGGAACAGCGACAGTCCGGCGATGGTTGCGAGCCCGATGCCGAGGGACAGGCTGCAGAACGCCGTGATGGTCGCGACGTCGATGGCGCTCACTCCCGCGGTCGCGTACAGGCGGAAACGGATCGCCGCTCCGGTGAAGGCCGAGAAGCCGAGCGTGTGCCCGAAGGAGTAGGCGATGAAGGAGGTGAAGAGGATGCGCGGATAGGGCATCGCACGCCGCAGATAGGCGAGCGCCAGCACGTCGTAGTTGGAGAGCAGCCAGTAGCTCGCCGCGGTGAAGCCGAGCGCCGCGAGCACCTGGCGGCGCGGGATCGCGTGCAGGTGCTCGAGCACGCTCTTCACGTGCAGGTGCGCGAGCTGGCGGTGGAGGATCAGCACCACCGCGGTGAATATCAGCAGCGCCGCGAGCGGCCCGGCCCAGCGCCAGCGGCCGCGCTCCTCGCCCAACTCCCCTGCCGTTAGCCTCGGCGCTGACAAGACTCTCCGGCGCCTCCGTCAGCGCGTCAGCGGCTTGTACCTGATGCGATGGGGCTGCAGCGCCTCGGCGCCGCGGCGTCGCTGGAAGTCGGCGACGTACTCCTGGTAGTTCCCTTCGAACCAAACGACCTGCGAGTCGCCCTCGAAGGCGAGGATGTGAGTCGCGATGCGATCGAGGAACCAGCGGTCGTGGGAGATGACCACCGCGCAGCCCGGAAAGGCGAGCAGAGCTTCTTCGAGCGCGCGCAGCGTCTCGACGTCGAGATCGTTGGTCGGCTCGTCGAGCAGCAGCACGTTGCCGCCGGCGCGCAGCACTTTGGCGAGGTGCACGCGGTTGCGCTCGCCGCCGGAGAGCTCGCCGATCAGCTGCTGCTGCTGCGCGCCCTTGAAGTTGAAGCGGCCCACGTAGCCGCGCGAGGGGGTCTCGTAGGCGCCGACCTTGATCACATCGAGGCCGCCGGAGATCTCCTGCCAGACGGTTTTCCGGTCGTCGAGCGTCTGGCGCGACTGGTCGACGTAGGCGAGGCGCACGCTCGGACCCACGCGGATCTCACCCGCATCGGGCTGCTCGACGCCCGTCAGCATGCGGAACAGCGTCGTCTTGCCGGCGCCGTTCGGGCCGATGATGCCGACGATGCC
>JASHQW010000120.1 GCA_030038875.1 Gammaproteobacteria bacterium
CGCCCTCCCGCTCGCGCGGGCGGAGAATGACACTTTCCGTTCACCAATAACGATATGAGGGAGCGGATCGCCGTCCCTTGGGAGGTCATGTGGGAAGGCTCGCAGCGTTCGTCTATGGGGTCCTGGTCTACGGTCTCTTTCTCGTCACCTTTCTGTATGCGATCGGCTTCGTCGAGAGCTTCTACGTGCCGAAGGCGATCGACACGGGGGCGGGCGAGCTCACGCTCGGCTCGCTCGTCATCGATGCGGTGCTGCTCGGCATCTTCGCCATCCAGCACAGCGTGATGGCGCGCCAGTGGTTCAAGCGCGGCTGGACCCGGATCATCCCCAAAGCGATCGAGCGCACCACCTATGTACTGGTCGCGACCCTGTGCCTCATCCTCGTCATGTGGCAATGGCGGCCTATGACCGGGATCATCTGGGATGTGGGCAGCGGCACCGCCCGCACGGTACTGATCGCGCTGTCGCTTCTCGGCTGGCTCACGGTGCTCCTGTGCACCTTCCTCATCGACCACTTCGATCTTTTCGGGCTGAAGCAGGTGACCCGCTATCTGCAGGGCGTGGAGTACCAGTACCCGCACTTCGTGGTCCCGTTCCTCTACAAGCTGGTGCGCCATCCGCTCTACCTCGGCTTCATGCTGGCCTTCTGGGCGACGCCGGTGATGACCCAGGGGCATCTGCTGTTCGCGATTGCCACGACCGGCTACATGCTGGTGGCCATCCAGCTCGAGGAGCGCGACCTGGTGAGCTTCCACGGCGATGCCTATCGGCAATACCAGCAGCGCACGCCGATGCTGGTGCCTTTCACGAAGAGGTGAGGCAGGCGCGCCGCTAGAAGTTAGAATCGTCGCCTGCGTCCTGGCAGTGCTGGCAGGTGGGCGATGTCGAAGGATCCTGGGCATTTCTCGAGGCCACCGCGGCCCGTGACGGTCGCGGCGCTGCAGATGTCCTGCAGCTGGGACACGGCGGGCAACCTCGCACGTGCCGAGCGGCTGGTGCGCGCCGCGGCCGAGCAGGGGGCGCAGATCGTCCTGCTGCCCGAGCTGTTCGAGACGCCGTACTTCTGCATCGAGCAGGACGCGCGCCATCTCGGCCTCGCACATAGTGCCGCGGACGATCCCGCCGTGCGCCACTTCAGCGCCGTGGCGCGCGAGCTCGGCGTGGTGCTCCCGATCAGCTTCTTCGAGCGCGCCGGGCCCGCGTACTTCAATTCCATCGCGATCCTGGATGCCGACGGCACCAATCTCGGCGTCTACCGCAAGAGCCACATCCCCAACGGGCCCGGCTACCAGGAGAAGAACTACTTCTCCCCGGGCGACACGGGCTTTCAGGTATGGAACACGCGCTTCGCGCGCATCGGGGTCGGGATCTGCTGGGACCAGTGGTTTCCGGAGACCGCGCGCGTCATGGCGCTGCTCGGCGCAGAGCTGTTCTTCTTCCCGACCGCGATCGGGACCGAGCCGCCGCCGGCGGTGCCGGTGAACTCGCGCGAGCACTGGCAGCGCACGCAGCAGGGCCACGCCGCGGCCAACCTGACGCCGCTCATCGCCTCGAACCGTTATGGCCTCGAGCGCTCGCTGCAGGACCCGCAGGGGCTCTACATCCGTTTCTACGGGTCCTCGTTCATCGCCGATGCCATGGGCGCGAAGGTCGCCGAGGCGCCCGAGGAGGGCGATGCGGTGCTGGTGCACGAGTTCGATCTCGAGGCGACGCGCGAGCTGCGCGACAACTGGTTCGTGTTCCGCGACCGGCGGCCGGACCTGTACGGGCCGCTCACTTCGTTAGACGGCGGTGCGGCAAAGGGCTGATCAAGGAGCCCCGTGCGAGGCTCCGTTCTTGGCAAAGTTCGATAACCGTCGAACTTTGTCTCCGGAAGGCCCTCCAGAAGGCCCGAACGAGGCGAAGTTCGATGCGCGTCGAACATGCCCTCGGCGAGGCCCTTGTAGGGGACTCCAACGAGACCGAGTTCGATGAGTATCGAACTTTGCCCTCGGGAGACTCTCGTGCGCGACCCCGGCCTTGCGGCCGGGGCCTCTGATGGTGGAGGCGGGGGGAATCGAACCCCCGTCCGTAAGCCCTAGACTTCAGGATCTACGCACGTAGCTGGCTCTTTGGTTCTCGCGCAGCGCTACCCGAGCAGCAGGGAAGACGCAACGCCAGCGATCAGTGACTCTTAACGCACCGGCCTGCTCGCAACGCCGGCGCGCGATCCTGTGAGCGCGTCCCCCGAGACGGTCGCACAGGCACGAGCCGTTCGGAGGTCAGCTGCGGTTAGGCAGCCAGAGCGTAGTTGTCGTCGTTGGCAACTATGAGTTGCAGCGAGTTTTACGAGGGCACTGCGCCTCGGTACGCCCCTGAAGGTTCGTGACCCACGTCGAAACCGGTCGCCCCCTTCAAGGTACCCACAGAAGCATACCTGAAGCGCCCGATCGGCGCCGCGGGCGGGCACGCGGGCCCTCAGCGGCCCCGCAGCAGCCGCGCCTTGTCGCGTTGCCAGTCGCGCTCCTTCTCCACCGCGCGCTTGTCGTGCTGCTTCTTGCCCTTGGCGAGCCCGAGCAGCAGTTTGGCGCGGCCGTCCTTCCAGTAGAGCTCGAGCGGTACCAGGGTGTAGCCGCGCCGTTCCACCGCGCCGATCAGGCCCTGCAGCTGACTGCGATGGAGCAGGAGCTTGCGGGTGCGCACCGGGTCCGGAGTCACGTGCGTCGACGTCGAAGGCAGGGGCGAGAGATGTGCGCCGATCAGAAAGGCCTCGCCGCCGCGCAGGTAGACGTAGGCTTCCTTGAGCTGCGCGCGGCCGGCGCGCATAGCCTTGACCTCCCAGCCCTGGAGCGCGAGCCCCGCCTCGTAGCGCTCTTCGATGAAGTAGTCGAAGCGCGCCTTGCGGTTCTCGGCGATCAGTCGCGGTGCACTTTCGGCTTTGGTCATCGGCTTAGCGTAATGGGACAATGAGCCCATGCGAGAGGTCAAGCGCTTGGCGCTCGTCAACCAGCCGCCGGCGAGGCTGTTCGCGCTCATCAACGACGTCGAGAGTTACCCGCAGTTCCTCCCCTGGTGCACCCACGCGCGCGTCGAGTCGCGCACTCAGCAGGGGATCGTCGCGACGATCGGCGTGCGGCAGGGGGCGCTGCGGGGCGAGTTCACGACGCGCAACACCCTCGAGGCCGATCGCTGCGTCCACATGCAGCTCGTCAGCGGTCCGTTCCGTGCGCTCGAGGGCCGCTGGCTCCTGACGCCGGTCGAGGACGGCTGCCGCGTGGAGCTCACCATGCGCTTTGCGTTCCGGCACGCGCTCACCGGGCTGCTCTTCGAGGCGAAGTTCGCCGAGACCGTCGGCTCGCTGGTCGATGCGTTCGTCGCGCGGGCGCGGGGCGCGAGATGAAGCGCTGCGTGGTCGCCTACGCGACGCGCGAGCGTCAGTACCTGTGGAGCGTCCAGCTCGCGGGCGATGCGACCATCGCCGATGCGCTCGCCGCGGCACGGCGCACCGCGGAGCGCGAGGCCGCCGGCCTCGACCCGGCGCTGTGGGATGTCGCTCCGGTCGGCGTGTTCGGCGAGCCCCGCACGCGCGATGCCCGCGTGCACGAGGGCGACCGGATCGAACTGTATCGGCCGCTGCGCGCCGATCCGCGCCTACGCCGCCGCGAGCGCGTGCAGCGCGAGCGCCGCAAGGGAGCTGCGGGTCGCTAGATCTTCGGGAACTTCGCCACCGAGATGTCGTTATCCGGTGCCCGCGGCGCGGTGTCGGGGATGTTGTCGCGCTTGAAGCTCGCGACCTTGTTGTCCTTGAAGAACACCACGAGGTGGCGCTGCTCGGGCCGATGCAGGTGGCCGCTCTTGAAGTAGTAGAGGTAGTCCCATCGGTCCTTGTCGAAGATGTCCGGGACCATCGGCGAGCCGAGCAGGTAGCGCACCTGGCTGCGGGTCATGCCGAGCTGCAACTGGGCGACGGTCTTGCCCTCGAGATAGTTACCCTGCTGGATGTTCATGCGATAGATGCAGCCGCCGAGCGGCAGCG
>JASHQW010000121.1 GCA_030038875.1 Gammaproteobacteria bacterium
GGTGAGGTTGAACGACAACTGGGGCCCCGGCGCCGTCCATTCTCTTGCCACGCCGCTCGGCGCGCAGCCCGAGTTCGTCCTGCATCCGCGCCACCTGCGCGATGGCCAGGGCGGCCAACACCTGGCGCATTTCTCGATCGACTTTCCATCGGGTTACCTGGCCGACGGTTGGCAGGGCGTCAACTTCGTTCCCATGGGCACGATCGCCGTAGCGGGCATCTCGGGTCTGCCGCCCTGGGATCCGTCGCAGCGCGATGTCTATCGCAACATGATCACCGCCGCCGCCGGCAGTCTCACCGACTCGCGCACGCTGCGGCTGGAGGCGGTCATTCCCTATCTCGGCTCGTCGGGCGGCGTCGGATACAACAAGGTCCGGCTGTTCTACGTGAACAACGCCGTGCAGGGCCCGACCTGCGATCTCGTCGTCGTCAAGATCACGACGCACACGGCGGTTCCGGGCTCCGTGCAGGGGCGCCAGGACGGCGACGGACACGGACCGCCGACCTAGCGCTGCTCGCGGCTACGCACCTTCGACAGTCAGCTCGACGGGGACGTTGTTGCGGGTGGCGTGCGAGTAGGGACAGACCTTCTCGTGTGCCTCGCGGGCGAAAGCCTCGAGCTCCGCCTGCGGAAGCGTTGCGTCCCTGACGTGCAGCCTCACCGCGAGGCCGAATCCGCCCGCGTCCCGAGGGCCGATCGACACGCTGCAGGTGACGGTGGCGCCCTTGGCGTTCTTCTTTTTCTGCACCGCGACAAAGTCGAGCGCGCCGCCGAAACAGGCGGCGTAGCCGACCGCGAAAAGATGCTCCGGAGTCGTCGTGTTGGGTCGGCCGGGACCACCCATGGCCTTCGGCACCGAGAGATTCACTGAGACGGAATGATCTTCGGCCTCGCCGTGACCATTGCGGCCACCGGTTACGGAGCCCACCGCGGTAAACAAGGGCTTGATGCTGTCCATGGGGCACCTCCTCTGGGTTGAATGTTCCCACGACTCCCGGGGAATTCACAGCGGAGCTACGGGCGCGGCGGTGCACAAGGAACGCTATGTCCGGGTGTGCGGCATCTCGTCGCCTGGAAATGACTCCTAACGCGATGCGCGGCCGCTGGCGCGAGCGTGGCCGTGCGGCCGCTCGCGTTGAGCTGTCGGCCAGTGGCGACAGACTTTTCGTAACAGCCGGCCGCGGAAAGTTGCGTTAGGATCCGGGAAAAACGGGAGTGCGCAGTGACCCGGATCAACGTGACGATCGCGGTCGCGGGAGACGCACGCGACCGCCTCTATGAGGTCGCGACCATCTGCCGTGCGCTCGGATTCGGTCATACCTCGACGAAGTCGGACCAGGGGGTCCTCCTGGGCTCGGCCGAGCTCGAGGATCTGCCCTCGCTGCGAGCCGTCCCCGGAGTCATCGG
The DNA here is from genome assembly GCA_030038875.1 of Gammaproteobacteria bacterium. Lineage (GTDB taxonomy): Bacteria > Pseudomonadota > Gammaproteobacteria > Steroidobacterales > Steroidobacteraceae > 13-2-20CM-66-19. The sequence goes on from JASHQW010000121.1 coordinate 1,408, forward strand.
CATCGAGATGGAGGAACGCCGCACGGCGCGGAGCGCGCGCCGCTCGCCTCCGGTCAGAATTCGCCGCGGCGCCGCGCTGCGGCTGCGCCGCGTTCCGCCGCGCGAGTCGTAGCGCGAGGCCTCACTCGCTCCCCGTCGCCCGCAGCGCGGTGTCGTCGATCCGTACGTGATCGGTGCGCGCCTTCTCCCACGTCTGGAGCGTGAGCCCGTGGCTCTCGAGCAGCGCCCGTATCTCGCCGGTGCGCCAGTCGAGAATCTGGTCGAGGATCGGCACCATGATGCTGAAGGCGTTGTCGCTCAGCACGGTGCTGCGCGCGATACGCGCCAGCTGCCGATTGTCCGACACCGCGATCGTGAAGCCGTCGTGATTGTTGACGTGCAGCATGACGTGCACATCCGAGCTGCCGTCGCCGACGTAGATCACCCGGTCGGGCGGCACCTCGAGCCGCCGCTCGAGCTCCTCGATCACCGCCACCTTGCCGTAGCCGGCGGGCACCCGGCGGATCGCACGCACCTCGCCTGTGGCCTCGTCGTAGTCGAGCTCGGTGCCGTAGATGTGATCGGGTGAGACGATGCCATCGAGAGCCGAGACCACGATCTCGCGCGGCGCCGCCGAGATTACGAAGAACGAGAACTTGTGCCCCGGCAGGCCCTGCTCGAGGAAGCGCACCAACGCGGGAATCGCGCCCCTGAGGCGCACGCGCTTGCCGGTCTCGACCAGATGCTCGTGGCGGACGCCGCGAAACTCGGGGTCATGGCGGATGAGATACGCGAGCTCGCCGCCCTGCTGCACGAGGTTGGTGCGTGCGAGTCCCGTGACACGCTCCTGGTATCCCTCGACGCCGAGCAGACTGCTCAATACCAGCCCCGAGTCGTTGAAGCTCAGCGTCTGATCGAAATCCGACGCCAACAGATAGTGCCTGGCCATGTTCATCCTTTACTCGACCGCTGTGCGCGCCGAAGATTCCCCGCAAGAAAACTGCAAAGTCCGCGCAAACGAGTTGACGAAGAAAGTGCATGAAACATGCCACGCGGCTGACCGCGCATCCCCCTCATGGGAGAGGCACGTCAAGCGCCCCGCGCCCGATCCCGGGGCAACCGCGTGCGAGCGGCACGGCGACGGTGCACCCGTGGCGTATAGTTCGTCAGCCGTGAGAGTCATGCGCTGCGCCGAACTGCTCAGCCGGTTGGCCTGCTCGGTCGGCGTACTGCTGGCCGGAGTCACCGCCGCTGCGCCAGTGCAGGCAGCGGCGCCGATGGCGGCGTTGCCGCCGCCCGCCTGCTCCGATGCGGGACTGAAGCTCCCGCCCGGCTTTTGCGCGACGCTGTTCGCGGACAACGTAGGTCATGCGCGCCATCTCGCCGTAGCACCGAACGGCGTCGTCTACGTCAACACCTGGAGCGGTCGCTACTACCATTTCGCCCCCGTGCACGCAGGCGGGTTTCTCGTCGCGCTCGAGGACACGACCGGCAGCGGCAAGGCCGATGTTATCGAGCGCTTCGGCCCGGGCGCCGCTCAGGGCGGCAAGGGCGGCACGGGCATCGCCGTCTACCAGGGCGCGGTGTACGCGGAGGAAGCCGACCGCATCGTGCGCTATGCGCTGGCTGCCGACTCGATCGTGCCCAGGGGACCGCCCGAGGTCGTGGTGTCGGGGCTCCCGCTCGGGGGCGATCACCCGATGCATCCCTTCGCCATCGACGCGGATGGCAATCTCTATATAGACGTGGCCTCCGCGACCAACGCCTGCCAGGAGAAGAACCGACAGCTGAAGTCCACGGGGCTCACGCCCTGCCGGGAGCTCGAGACCCGCGGCGGTATCTGGCGCTACGACGCCAGCCAGACCGGCCAGAAGTTCTCGCCCGCTGGGCGCTACGCGACCGGAATCCGCAACGCCGACGGCATCGCCGTCGCCGCGAGCGGCCACGGCATCTACGCGACCCAGCACGGCCGTGACCAGCTGCACGACAACTGGCCGGCGCTCTACCAGCCGGAGGAGGAGGCCACACAGCCCGCCGAGGAGCTGCTGCACGTGAAGGAGGGCGGGGACTACGGTTGGCCCGAGTGTTATTTCGATGAGGTGCGGGGGAGGCTCGTGCTCGCGCCGGAGTACGGCGGCGACGGCGGCAGGGAAGTCGGGCCCTGCGCGCAGAAGCTCGCGCCCATCGCCTCCTTTCCCGCGCACTGGGCGCCGAACGACCTGACGCTCTACACCGGTCAGAGCTTTCCCGCGCGCTATCAGGGCGGCGTCTTCATCGCCTTTCACGGATCCTGGGATCGCGCGCCCTATCCGCAGGGCGGATACAACGTGGTGTTCCAGCCCCTGGGAGGGGGCGATGCGACCGACCGCGGCCAGTGCGAGGTGTTCGCGGACGGCTTCGCCGGCGCGGTGAAGGAGCCGGGACGCGCGGAGCATCGCCCCTCGGGCGTCGCGGTAGCGCCGGATGGCGCGCTCTTTGTCTCCGACGACGTGCGCGGCCGGATCTATCGGATCACCTATCGCGGCACAGGGGAGGCGAGCGCCAAGTTCACACGCTGTCCGCCGGCCGATGCGCCGGCGGGCCCGATCGGCGCGGTGCATGAGAAGCCCCCGGAGGGCGTTCATCCGAACGCGGGCGCGGCGGCGAATCTTCCGGTTCCACCTGGCTCGTCGCGCGCTGCGGTGGAGCTCGGCGATCAGGTCTTCCACGGCCGCGTCGGCGGCGCGGGCTGTACCGGATGCCATGGATCGGACGGCAAGGGGACGCCGCTCGGCCCGAGCCTCACCGGACCCATCTGGCTCTGGAGCGATGGCAGCTACACGGGTCTCGAGACGACGATCCGCGAAGGCGTCCCGGAGCCGAAGCGGTACCGGAGCCCGATGCCGCCGCTGGGAGGGGCGTCGCTGACGCCCGAGCAGCTCTCGGCGGTCGCCGCCTACGTCTGGGCGCTCGGCCACCCCTGACGTCCCGGGAACGCCCGCGGCCCTTCTTGAATTGCATCCGGGCGCGCGAAGCGCTATAAGCGATATACAAGTTAATACTTGTATGTCAGGGGAAAGCTCATGTGGCTCATCATTGCGATCTTTGCCGTCGCCGCGGTCGTGGGTCTCACCATGGCGATCGCGGTTTTCCAGGGGAATTTCCCGCCCGTCCCGAGTGCGATCCTGCACGGCGTCCTCGCGGCGACCGGCCTCGTACTGCTTCTCGTGGCGGTGTTCATGAAGGGAGCCGCGGGACCTGCGCTCTGGGCGCTCGGGTTCTTCCTGGTCGCGGCCCTCGGCGGCTTCGGTCTCGCTCTCGGGTTTCACGCCCGGAAGAAGCCCTTGCCGAAGGGCCTGGTCGCCGGGCATGCGGTCCTTGCCGTGATCGGTTTCCTGCTGCTCCTCGCGGGCGGGCTGAAGCTCATCTAACCTCCGGGACTCCATGACGAGCTCGTCGCTTCTGCACCCGGTGCATCCGGCGCTGGCGCATTTCCCGGTCGCGTTCTGGCTGGGCTCGTCGGCGTCGGATCTCATCGCGCTGAAGAGCGGCAATGCCGTGTGGTGGGCCGTGAGCCACTACGCCGTGGCCGCGGGCGTGATCACGGGCGCGATCGCGCTGCTTGCGGGCGCGGTCGAGCTCTGGCTGCGCAAGCTCCCGCCCGCAGCCTGGCGCTGGGCGGGCCTGCACGCGGGTCTCATGGGCACGGCGTTGCTGTGTTTCATGGTGAGCCTGTCGTGGCGCGCCGCCGCGCCGCCGCCGCTCTCCGCCGTGTGGGTATCGTTGTTGGGCTCTGCGATCGTCCTCGCCGGCGGATTCTGTGGCGGAACCCTGGTCTACGGATACGGAGTGGGTGTGTCGTGGCGCGCCGAAAGACGCGAGTAGCCCGGACTCGCGGGCGGCACGCGGCGCCGCGCCCGCGCGCGGCGGCTGAGCGCCCGGCGGCCGCGCCCTCGGGGCTCCTTCAGGCCTTGAAGCGCGGAGGTCCCATGACCACCCGCCAGCTCGCCGCCGGCCTCGACATCACCTACGAAGCCGTGCGGCAGCAGCTCGCCGAGCTCGTGCGCGCCGGCTGGGTCACGGCGAGCCACGCGCCGGCGGCCGCGGAGGCCACCGTGGCCGGCACGATGGGACCTAAGCCGGGTCCCGCTTCGCGGCGCTATCGGTTGAGTGTCGCCGCGGAGCATCTTTTCCCCAAGCACTACGACGAGCTTTCGGTCGAGCTCGTGCAGCATGTGCTCGAGCGCTTCGGTGGAACGGGCGTCGTCGAGATCCTCTCGCGTATGACCGATGCGCGTGTGGCGCGCTGGGCGCCGCTGCTCAAGGGACTGACCCTCGAGGAAAAGCTCAAAGCCCTGAGCTCGCTGTACGAGGACCAGGACGCCTACATGCAGGTCGAATGGAAAGACGGCGCGCCGGCCCTGGTCGAGCGCAACTGTCCCTTCTTCAGCGTGGCGCAGAAACACCCCGCGATCTGCAGCGTCTCGGTCAACACGCTCGAGCGGCTGCTCGGCTTCAAGGTGGTGCGCGAGCAGCGCTTCCAGGCGGGCCACGGGCGCTGCGTATTCCGCGTGCGGCTCGATGAGCCGCACCGGCAGGGCGCCGCATTCGCCCTCGAACAAGACTAGCTTGCGCCGGATGGCCCCGGAAAGGCCCCATTCAACGCCTGCAGGTCCTGCGGCGTGAGCGCGGTTGAGAGCGCCACGGCGTTTTCCCTCACATGGTCCGGCGAGCCGGACTCGGGAATGGCGATGACGTTGCCGCTGCGGATGACCCACGCGAGCGCGATCGCGGCGGCCGAGCAGCCATGCGCGGCGCCGATCTGCGCCAGGGTGCGGTCGCCGATCACGAGGTTCTTATCGCCGCCGAGCGGCGAATAGGCCATCACCGGCACGTTGTGCTGCCTGCACCACGGGAGGACGTCGGCCTCGATCTGACGGCGGTTGAGACTGTAGGGGACCTGATTGGTTGCGCAGCGGTGGCCCTCCGGCACGCGCAGCAGCTCCTCCATCTGGCCCACGCTGAAGTTGGATACACCCCAGGCGCGAATCCTTCCCGCCGCGCGCAGTTTTTCGAATCCCGCCACTACGCCGGGGAACTGTGCGCTCGGGATGGGCCAATGCAGCAGGTAGAGATCGAGATAATCGGTCCCGAGACGCGCGAGACTCGCCGCGCAGGCATGCGCGATGCCGTCTCCCGACACTTCGTCGCCCTCCACTTTGGAGACGAGGAATATGCGGTCGCGCTGGCCGGCCAGCACGTGACTCAGGAATTCCTCGGAGCGGCCCCTGCCGTAATTTCCGGAGGTATCGAGCAAAGTCATGCCGAGCGCTATGCCCGTGCGCAGCGCCGCTTCCTCCACCTCCTGCGGATGCCTTCCCTGACCGAGGTGCCAGCAGCCTTGGCCGAGCGCCGTCACGACGGTGCCGTCCGGAAGCCTGACCGTACGTGCCGGAAGCTTCGATGGCGCGCTGGTGCCGGGAACCTGCGCGCTGGCCTCGACCGCCAGCATGCCGAAGGCGGCACAACGCGCGGCGAATTCACGCCGATTGAGCAGATGCTTTTTCATGGTTTAGTCCTCATCCCCGATCGGCATCCCGGGCGGTGCCTCGAGGGGCTCTGCGGGTGCGAACTTCGACGGATCGCTGAAGTAGAAATCGATGCGGTGGGCGAGATAGGCGTCGGTTGCCGATGTCGGGTCTGCGCGCCTGCGGATGTCCGTCAGTCTCGCCTGTGTGATCGCGCGCACTTCGGCCGCGGCGCTGCTGTCGGCGGCGAGCGTCAGCAACGCTTCGACGGTGCGCACATACACCGCGCGCTGCACGGCCTGAGCGAGGCCGGCACCGCGCGGCGGCTTGCTCGCCGTCGCGAGGGCGGCATCGATCACGGCGGCCAGCGTGAGATTCTGCGGATCGCGCGCGCCGTATTCGACCAGGCGTGCCGCGCGTTGCGGGTTGAAGAGCGCGGCCAGCGTCAGGTCGGCCGCGCACTCCGCTGCCGCGATCGGGTCGAACGCCGGCTGGGTCCGCGAGGGAAAGGATTCGCGTGTGGCGGGCAGGCCCGGCGGGCGCGGCGGCAGCAGCTTCAGCAGCGGCTCGGGCAGGGTCAGGAACTCCGGCGATAGTGTCTTCAGCACTGCGGTCAGCGCGCGTTGCTGCGCCTCGGCGCTGACGATCGCCGGGCCCGGCGCGCCGTCGCCGCGCAGCTGATAGCGATAGTCGAGGCCGCCGATCTCGGTGACCGCGGCATCGACCTGGTAGCGATGCAGCAGGTAGAGCGGCACGAGGGCATCCTCGAGCTCCGCCACGGGCGCGCCCGGCCGGATCGCATTCTCGCCGAAGCGCGCCAGCGCCGCCGCGCGCACCGTGAGTATTCGCTCGAGCTCGGCGGCGGGATCGGGGCCGTTATCCCACATATGCGCATAGGGGTGTGCGCTGCTGACCGCACGCCCATCGGCATCGGTGATGAAGACCAGTCCGCTCCGCGCCGCATCGCTCAGGATGCGCTCGAGTCCGGCCGCCTCCTGCGCCTGACTGCCGAATTGCCGATAGCCGTAGTTGATGGCCACCAGGTCCCACGCGCCGATGTTCGCGGCGTAGGCCTGCGAGAGGTCGGGCGCGCCGTTGCGGTCGAGCGTGATCCACGGATGCGGATAGTCCATGACCGACACCGATTGCGCCGGCGTGTGCGGATAGGCGCTGGCGGCGAAGTTGTGTGCGAGGCCGAGCGTGTGTCCGACCTCGTGTGCTGCCAGGAGACGCAGGCGCGCCAGCGCCATCTCGCTCATCGGATCGCGCTGCGCGGCGGCCGCGCCGCCCTTGCCATAGGGCGACAGCAGCGCTTCGGCGATCAGGTAGTCCTGCCGGCCGCGCAACGACCCGAGCGTGACGTTGCCCTTGATGATCTCACCCGTGCGCGGATCGGCCACCGGGTAGCCGTACGACCAGCCGCGGGTGTAGCGATGCACCCACTGAACGATGTTGTACCGGACATCCATCGGATCCGCGCCCTCGGGCAGGAGCTCCACCCGGAAGGTTCCGGGCGCCCAGCCCGCCGCCTGAAACGCCTGGTCCCACCAGCGCGCCCCCTCGAGCAGCGCGGAGCGGATCGGCTCCGGCGCACCGCGATCCACGTAGTAGCGGAGCGGCGCGAGCGGCTTGCAGCGCTCGGTGCAGGCCGCATCCTCCTTGAGCAGCCGATGGCGCACGATCAGGTGCTGTTCGACGGGCGAGCCGAGCGGCGCCGTGTAGTCCCGGTAGGTCAGGTCGAAGAACCCGGCGCGCGGATCGAAGCGACGCGGCACGAAGCCCGCGTCGGGCAGCTCGATGAACGCCTGGTGCTCGCGTACGGTCAGCGCGTGGGCATCGGGCGTCACCTCATCGACCAGCTTGCTCCTCGCGACCGAATCGGCCGCAAAGGTCAGGATGGCCTCCACCTCGACGTTCTTCGGGAAGGCGGCGGTGCCGTCGAGCGCAATCGCCGAGCGGGCCTGGTCGAGCTTGTAGGTGTCCTGCTTGTTTCTTGCCAGCGTCTCGGCGACGCCGTGCGCGTCGCGCACGAAGAAGTCGGTGGCATCGACGAGCGCCGCCGGCTCCCGGCCCGCGGCTCCTGCGTCCTCGGCCTCGACCTTGAACCCGGCCAGCACCGACTCGGGAAAGGACTGCGTGACCGCCAGCTGCTCCGGCGCGGAGTCCGAGGAGCTGCGGAACTCCTGGTTGGGCTCGACCAGGAATACCTTGGGACCGATCCGCTCGAAGCGGACGATACGGGCCCTCGATACCTGCCCGCGGTCGAGACCCAGATCGTTGGAGCCCACGCCGTACGGGAGCGACTCGAGGTAGAGCAGATCGACGTGCCAGCGCGGGATCTCGAGATACAGCTTCCCGCTCTTCTCATCCCAGTAAAGGCTCAGCAACCCAGGCATGTGACGCATCGCCTGGGTCTTGGCGGCAATCTGGGGGAGGTGCTCCGGGGACTTCGGCTGCGGCGCGTCCGCCGCCCGGGACGCAAACGGGCAGCCGGCGGCCAGGGCCGCCACCGTGATCAGAGATTTCAGCGCGCGTTTCTTTCGCATGGGATTGGTGCGTCTGAGGGGCGGGGCGCGATTGGACCATATCGGCACCGCTGAGGACAGAAGGTGAGGGCGTGCTCGTGCGGTCGTGAGCCAGGTCGTGAGGTCGTGAGGTCGTGAGCTCGTGAGCTCGTGGGGGGGACCCGCGTGAGGGTCCCAACGGCCAAGTTAGATGATCATCTAACTTGGCCCCCGGAGGGCCCTCAAGAGGGCCTCAAGGAGCGAGAGTTAGACACTTCTCTACTTTGCCCGAATGGGAAGCTGCGCGCGCCGTGGCGCGCGGGCCGAGCCTCACATCTGCGGCGCCCAGGACGTGCACCAGCCGGTGGCCTTGACCTCCTTGCCAGGGAACAGCTGGCACGCCCCCTGCGCCGAGCCGCTCGCTCCCTGGTAGAGGGCGCAGTCGCCGCAGTTGCTGCCAGGCTGCGCGTCCTTGGCCTGGCGCGCGTCTTCCACATACTTCACCGCCCTGGCCTCGGGCGCATCCACCGCGAGGAGCGCCACGGGAGCGGCACTCGCCGTGCGCAGGGGGCCCGCCGCGACTGTCAGGCCGATCGCGACGCGTTGCAGAAGGCGTCTGCGGGAAAGCGAAGTGTCTCGGCTCATCTCTGCCCCTTTTCGGGAAGGAGACTGAACGATACCACCGCCTCGCGCACGGGATCTGCGCCGGCCGGCGGCTCTGCGCGGGGCGCGCGTTCCGCGCCTCCCCCTGCGCCGCCCGCAGGCGCGACCATGACCTCGAAGCGGCCGGTGCGGGGATCGAACGACACCTCGCCCGCGGACCCTGACTTCGCGATCGCGACCGGCCGGCGCGGGGCATAACCCGACAGCCGCGCCGACGCTTCCTGCAGCGCGAAGATCACCGTCGCGGTCAGCCGCTCGGGCCCGTCCTCGAGCGCTGCAATCCGCGCCCGGCCGTCCGGTACGAACTGGTGCTCGTCACCGACGAGCGCCAGGCCTGCGCGGGACACGGGTGTCACGACGAAATACGCCGTCTCGTGCGGCGCGAGCCGCAGAGGAAAGGCCTGCAAGGGTTCGAGGCGCTGGGAACTGCGGCGGCGCGTGTCGTAGACGTAAGCGGCGCGCGTCACGCCTACCTCCGCCGGCGTGAACGAGCCGGCCGCCGTCGAGCTGCCGCGCGCGTAGGCGAAGACATAGCTCGTGCGCAGCATGCCGTGATCGGTGTGCGCGGCGGCGATCATGGGCTCGTGGGGCGAGGCCGTGTAGCGGGAATCGATCGGCACGGCCGGCGTGTCCGGCTTGACGATCACACCGTCCGCACGCACGGCGCGCAGCAGATTCGCCTTGTCCTCCGCTCCGATCGCATCGCCGATGCCGACCATGCCGGCCGAGAGCGTTGCGAGCAGCAGGTTATCGGTCTCGTGGCTCATGAACACATCCGTCCACGGCCAGATGCCGAGGGCGCTCGCGAGGCGCGAACCGTAGAGGAAACGGTCCCACTTGTCGGGCGTCAGGCGATCGCCGCTCACGCGGATGCTGGTGAGGTTCCCGTAGCGCACGCCCTGCAGGAAGTGCCGCGGCAACGGCATGCAGTACTGCATGGTGAGCCCATGCTCACGCGCCGCCTGCGCCATCGCGTCGGTGAAGTCCTCGCCCGCCCCGGGGCGGGCGAGGAGCTCGGGCGAGCGCTCGTAGATCACGCTGAGCCAGTCCTGCTCGTAGGTCACCACCTGAGCCGCGGCCAGGTAACCCATGATCTGCGTCCACCAGCGGGGATCGAGCGCGGCGAAGCCGCTGATGCGGTAGCGCGCATGGTACGGGCTCGCGGG
>JASHQW010000122.1 GCA_030038875.1 Gammaproteobacteria bacterium
GTCTCCTTCGAGGTGCCGAAGCGCGACAGCGCCTCGATGCGCACCGGCCAGTCGGCGAAGCGGTCGCGGAAGTTGGCGAGATGCTGCTGTACCAGGAGGGTCGTCGGCGCGAGCACCGCCACCTGTTTGCCGGCCGCCGCGGCGACGAAGGCGGCGCGCATTGCCACCTCGGTCTTGCCGAAGCCGACATCGCCGCACACGATGCGATCCATGGGGCGCTCGGAAGCGAGGTCGGCCAGCACCTGGCGGATGGTCTCGGCCTGATCCGCGGTCTCCTCGAAAGGGAAGCCGTTGACGAAGGCCTGGTAGTCGGGCTCGGTCGCGGTCAACGAGAGCCCGCGCTGCGCCTTGCGGCGCGCATAGAGATCGAGGAGCTCGGCAGCCACGTCGCGGATCTGCTCGGCCGCGCGCCGGCGCGCCCTGGCCCACTGGTCGGTGCCGAGCTTGTGGAGCGGAGCGCTCTCCGGTGCGGCACCCGTATAGCGGCTCACCAGGTGCAGTGCGTGCACCGGCACGTACAGGCGGTCGCCGTCCTGGTACTCGAGGACCAGGAACTCGCCCGGCTGCCCGGCGATGTCCATCGCCTGCAGGCCCGCGTAGCGGCCGACGCCGTACTCCTCATGGACCACCGGGGCGCCCGGATCGAGGTCCTGGAGATCGCGCAGGATCGCCTCCGGGTCGGAGGCGCGCTTGCGCCGCCGCTCCTGGCGCGCGCGCGCGCCGAAGAGCTGCGCTTCTGCGATCAGCGCGATCGGCGGCTCGGTGAGGGTCAGCCCCTCGATATCCGGCGCGACGGCGAGCGCGAGGCGCGCAGCGCCCGCGGCAAAGGCTTCCCAGCCCGGGACGGTTGCCACCTCGTGCCCGTGCGCGCGCAGCATTTCGCCGAGCATCTCGCGCCGCCCGGCGGAATCGGCCGCGATCAGCACCCGCCCGTGGAACTCGCGCACGAAGGCATCGAGCGGCGCGAGCGGCCGCTCGGCGCGCATGTCGAGCCGCAGCTCGCGCGGCGCGGCGGTCGGAAAGTTGCGCAGCGCCGCGCTTTCGCCGCTGAGCTCGGTGTCGGCTTTGAAGGCATCGACAATCACTGACGGGTAGCGGCCCAGAGAGGCCGCGAGCTCGGCGGGCCCGAGGAAGAGCTCCGCGGGCTTGAGCACCGGACGCTCGAGGTCGTGGCGGCGATCCTCGTAGCGGGCTTCGATGTCCGCCCAGGCGCGTGCCAGAGCTTGCGGCAGGGCCGCGTCGTGCACGATCACTGCATCGGGGGGCAGGTAGTCGGTGAGCCGGGCGAGCGTGTCGAAGAACAGCGGCTGGTAGAACTCGATGCCGGCCGGCGCCAGCCCCTCGCTCACGCCGCGGTAGACGGCGCTCTTCGACGGATCCCCCTCGAAGCGCGTCCGGTAGCGGCGGCGGAAGTCGCGCACCGCTTCGCGGTCGAGCGGCACCTCGCGCGCCGGCAGCAGCCGCACCTCATCGAGCGCATCGAGCGAGCGCTGCGTCTCCGGATCGAAGGTACGGATGGCCTCGATCTGCTCATCGAACAGGTCGATGCGCAGCGGTGCGCCGCTGCCCATCGGGAACACGTCGAGGAGCGAGCCGCGCACCGCGAACTCGCCCGGGCTCACCACCTGGCTGACACTCGCATAGCCAGCGTCGATGAGCCGCTGCCGGAAGGGCTCGAGGGCGAGCGATTGGCCGCTGCTGAGCTCGAAGGCGCGGCCCTGCACGTAGTCGCGCGGCGGCAGGCGCTGCATCAGGGTGTCGGCCGAGACGATCAGGCAGCCGCGCGTCAGGTACGGCAGCTCGTAAAGGGTCTTGAGTCGCTCGGAGGTGATGTCGGGGTGCGGCGAGAAGAGGTCATAAGGCAGCACCTCCCAGTCCGGCAGGCGCAGCAGCGCGAGCCCGTGACCCGCGAAGAAGCGCAGCCCGGCGCTGAAGCGTTCGAGCTCGCGCGCCGCGTCGGCGATCACCACGTAGAGCCGCGCGTCGGCGCGGGTGGCCTCAGCGAGCGCGAGCGCCGGGGCGCTGCCGTAGAGCTGGCGCCATTCGAGGTGCGGGTGGGCCGCGCCCGGCAGCGGGGGATTGAGGAGCGAGGTCATGAGTCCCGGGCAGCTTACCCGAGGACGGATGCCTTTAGGTGCCGGCCGGTCCCGCGGCGAGCTGCATGCGCGCCGCGAGCGGCACGCAGAAGATGTCGATCGGGTGGGCGCGGCCGCGCAGCTGCAGCGGCGGCAGCGCGGTCGCGCCGATGTCGAGGCCGTGGGCATCGAGCGAGCGCTTGAGAGCGCTCGAGAACAACATCTCGCCCGCGCGCGCCCGCTGGCAGAGCCGGGCGGCGATGTTCACGGTATCGCCGATGATGGTGTAGTTCATGTAGGCGGAGGAGCCGACATTGCCGGCGACCACGTCGCCTTCGTTGATGCCGATCCCGAGTCCCGCCTCGACCTGGTAGCGCTCGCGCCAGGAGCGCGACAGCTCGGCAAAGCGCGCCAGCATCTCGCGCGCCGCGCTCACCGCGCGCTGCGCGCTGTCGGGCTGCTCGAGCGGTACGCCGAAGCCGAGCATCAGGCAGTCCCCCGCCATGTGAAACACGGTGCCGTCGTACTTGAAGGTGATTTCGGTGAGGAGGGAGAAGAACTCGTTGAGCAGCGGCACCACGCGCTGGGGATCGAGCTGCTCCGTGATGCTGGTGAAGCCGCGCAGGTCCGCGAACAACACGACAGCGTGCGCGCGCGCCTCGGGGGCCGGCCCGGCCGGCGACAGCAGCGTATCGCGCAGCTGCGCGTCCTCGAGGATCTTATCGGCGACGCGCGGCGAGACGTAGCGTCGGAAGGTCTGCCGCAGCAGCTCTTCCCGGCGGCGGATCTCCTCCTCCAGCTGGGCTGCCGCCTTCTTCTTGCGCACACTGTTGGCGCGCAGCAGGGCCTCTATGCGGGCCCTGAGAGGCTCATCGGTCACGTAATCCCCATGATTATTCTAGTGACGCCAGCCTACCATTGGCGTACGAGCGCGTGCCAGCGGTGGCCGCCGCCGATGCGCGTGCACGGCGCGCGAGAGGAGCGCGGTACGCCTTGACTTAAGCCGATGGTGCCGGGGCGGGCGCGGCCGCAGGTGCCGCCGCCGGCGCGGCGTCGCCGCCGGTCACGACCGAGTGAATGACGCGGTCGCCTTCGAAGAACACCGAGAAGCCGTTGTAGTCCCAGCGCGTGATCGGCGGACGGTGCGGGCTGCCGCCCCCGACCGCCGGGTGGCGCGTGACCGGGGCGCCGAAATGCTTTTCGACCTCACTCATGGTGAGGCCACGCTTGGGGCGCTCGATCTGCGATTCACGCACCTGGACCTGGTCGTTGACCAGGACGGTGTCGGCGAGGACGCTGCCGGCCACTGCGCAGCCGCCGAGGAGTGCCGCGAGAATTCGAGTCTGCATGCGAGTTCCTCCGCTCCGCGCCGACTATAACACCGCCCGCAATCTGTCAAAGCGATGCCTTGACTTATGGGCGCCAATCTGTGACGCAAGTCTGAAAAGTGCCCCGACTGTGGTTAAATCGCGACGATGTTTTATCCACTGCCGCTCTACGTCGGCCTGCGCTACGTCCGCGCGAGGTCGCACAAATTCTTCGTTTCGTTCATCACCTGGGCGTCGCTGGTGGGGGTGTGCGTCGGGGTCGCGGCGCTGATCGTCATCCTCTCGGTGATGAACGGCTTCGAGAGCGAGCTGCGTGACCGGCTGCTGTCGCTCGGCGCCCAGGTACGCGTGATCGCGGCCGCCGCGCCGGGCGGCGGGTCGGCGCCGCCGTCGGCCGCCCTCGACTGGCAGGACGCGGCACGGCGCGCGCGCACGCTGGCCGGCGTCGCGGACGTGGCCCCGTACGCGGAGCTCACGGCGCTCGCGGTACGCGAGACCGAGATGCTGCCGGTCGTGCTGCGTGGCATCGAGCCGCAGAAGAGCGCCACGGTCAGCGAGCTGGGTACCGCGATCACCCAGGGTCATCTCAAGGACCTCGTACCGGGCTCCGGGCGGGTGATCGTCGGCGAGCTGATCGCCGAGCGCTTAGGGTTGGCGCTCGGTGACGAGCTCACTCTGCTCGTCCCTACCGTGACTGCGGACGGCACACCCGAGGCAAAGCTGCGCGGCTTCACGGTGGCGGGCATCTTCGAGGTAGGGCTGCAGGAGCACGACGGCACGCTGGTGTTCGCGCCCCTCGACGACGTGCGCACGCTCACGCCCGCGAGCGCGAGCGCTCAGGGGCTGCGCATCCGTGTCAGCGACGTGCTGGCGGCTCCCGCGGTGGCGGCGCGGCTGCGCGCGGCGTTGCCGAAGGTCTACGAAGTGCACGACTGGACCGAGGACAACGCCAGCTACTTCCGCGCCACCCGCATCGAGAAGACCATGATGTCGCTCATTCTGCTGCTGATCGTTGCGGTCGCCGCCTTCAACATCGTCGCCATGCTGGTGATGGTCGTGACCGACAAGCGCACCGACATCGCCATCCTGCGCACCTTTGGCGCCGCGCCGCGCCGGGTGATGGGCATCTTCGTCACGCAGGGACTGGTGATCGGCTGGCTGGGGGTGGCGCTCGGCGTGGCGCTCGGACTCGCGCTCGCGCTCAATGTCGAGACCATCGTGCCGTTCCTCGAGCGCACATTCCACTTTCAGATTCTCGATTCGGACGTCTACTACAGCAGCGTCATCCCCTCCGAGGTGCACGCCGCGAACGTGGTGGCGATCGCCGCCGCGGCGCTGCTGCTCACCACGCTCGCCACCATCTACCCGGCGCTGCGCGCGGCGCGCACCGCGCCGGCCGAAGCGTTGCGCTACGAGTGACCATGACGGGCGCTCCCTACGAGTGGCTGATCGGCACGCGCTACCTGCGCTCGACGCACCGGCGCGGCTTCGTGTCGTTCGTGGCGCTCATGTCGGTGTGCGGGCTGATGCTCGGGGTGGCGACCCTCATCGTGGTGCTGTCGGTCATGAACGGCTTCGAGCGCGAGCTGCGCATGCGGATCCTCGCCGTGACCTCGCACGCCACGCTCACCGGCATCTCGGGCACGCTCGCCGACTGGCAGACGCTGGCCGCACGCGCCCGGCGGCAGAGCGGCGTACAGGCGGCGGTGCCGTACGTGGAGAGCCAGGCGATGCTCGCCAACGGCTACGCGATGACCGGCGCCACGGTGCGCGGCGTGCTGCCTGAGGAGGAGCGCACGGCGACCGGACTGGCCCAGCGGGTGACCCAGGGGAGTCTCGATGACCTCCAGCCCGGCGCTTACGGGATCATCCTCGGCTCGGCGCTGGCGCACGAGCTCGGCGCGCGCCTCGGCGGCACGGTGGTGGTGATCGCGCCGCAGGGTACGGCTACGCCCACCGGGGTGGCGGCGCGCATGCGCCGCTTCCACGTGGTGGGCATCTTTTCCTCGGGGATGTACGAATTCGACCGCGGACTGGCGCTCACGCACATGGCGGACGCCGCGCGCCTGTTCCGCCTCGGCGACGACGTGACCGGGCTGCGCCTCGCACTCGCCGACCCGCTGCGCGCGTCCCAGGTCGCGGTACGCGTGGCGCGTGCGCTCGGGGGAGACTTCTACGTGAGCGACTGGACGCAGAACCACGCCAACTTCTTCCGTTCCATCGAGATCACCAAGTCGATGATGTTCGTCATCCTCCTGATGCTGGTCGCGGTCGCCGCCTTCAACATCGTCGCGACGCTGGTGATGATCGTGAAGGAGAAGCAGACGGACATCGCCATCCTGCGCACGCTCGGCGCCGCGCCCCGCAACGTGCTGGCCACCTTCGCCGTGCAGGGGGTGCTGATCGGGCTCGCCGGCACCGTGCTCGGCGCGGGGCTCGGAACGCTCGTGTCCGACAACCTCGAGAGGCTCGTCGGCGCCCTCGAGCGCCTCACCGGGGTGCAGTTTATCGACGCGAGCGTCTACTACCTGAGCGATCTGCCGGCCTACGTCGAGAGACTCGACGTGCTCAAGGTGTGCGGCGTGGCGTTTCTGCTGTGCGTACTGGCGACCATCTATCCGGCGTGGCGCGCGGCGCGCACCGCCCCCGCGGAGGCATTGCGCCATGACTGACAACGTTCTCGAGGCGCAGGGCGTAGCCAAGAGCTTCCGGCAGGGGCCGGTGCTGCTCGAGGTGCTGTCGGGTGTGTCGCTCAAGGTGGCGCCCGGCGAGCGCGTGGCGATCGTCGGTGCCTCCGGCTCG
>JASHQW010000123.1 GCA_030038875.1 Gammaproteobacteria bacterium
GCCCGCCGACGCCTACGGACTGCTGTTGCGCCGGGAGCTGCTCGCGGGGCTCGGCGAGCGGCTGGCGACGCGCCCCTCGGGCGGCGTGCGCTGCCTCGCGGTCGTCAAGCTCGACAAGTTCGCGACTCTCGAGCGCGTCATCGGCGTAACGGCGAGCGAGGAGGTCGTGGCCGAGTTCGTGCGGCTCCTGCGCGAGACGGTGCGGCCGAAGGAGCTGACCGGACGGCTCGGCGGGATGCTGTTCCTGGTGCTGCTCGAGCGCGGCAACGAGAACGACATCAATGCCTGGGCCGAGCAGCTGCTGGCGCGCGTGCAAAAGCACGTCATGCGCATCCGCGACAAGGCGGTGTCGGTGACCTGCTCGATCGGGCTGTCGACCGTGTCGCCGGGGCGCGCGGCGCTCGATGCGGTGGTGGCGGACGCGCTCGAGGCCTGCCGCAAAGCCGCCTCGCGCGGCGGCAACCAGAGCGTCGCCTCGGATCACGCCGATACCGAGAGCCGCGTGATGTCCTACGACAAGGTGTGGGTCAAGCACATCAAGGCCGCGCTCATGGAGAACCGCTTCCGCCTGGTGCAGCAGCCGATCGCGAGCCTGCGGGGCGAGGATCCGGGCATGTTCGACGTGCTGGTGCGCATGATCGACACCCAGGGCAAGGAGGTGCTGCCCTCGGAGTTCATGGCGGCGGCGGCGCGCAACGACCTGATGAAGAACATCGACCGCTGGGTGGTGGGGGCGTCGCTCTCGTTCGCCGCGCAGAAGAAGCCCGAGTGCCTGTTCGTGCGGCTCTCGCGCGAGACCGTCAAGGACGAAACCTTCCTCGACTGGCTCGACAATCATCTGCGCTCGAGCCGCGCCGAGCCCGAGCGGCTGTGCTTCCAGGTCACGGAGGAAAGCGCCGCTACCTACATCACGCAGGTCAAGGCGCTGGCCGGGGCGCTGCGCGGGCGGCGCTTCCGCTTCGCGCTCGAGAGCTTCGGCGGCGGACGCGACAGCCTGGGGCTGCTCGAGTCGGTGCCGCTGGATTTCGTGAAGATCGACGGTGCGGTGATCCAGGGACTCGCCGCCGATCCCCAGCTGCAGCAGCGGGTGCGGGCGCTGGTCGAGACGGCCCAGAAGCGCTCGGTCCAGACCATCGGCGAGCGCGTCGAGGATGCCAACACCATGGCGGTGCTCTGGCAGCTCGGCGTGCAGTTCATCCAGGGCTACTTCGTCAACGAGCCCGAGGAGGTGGTCCTCTCCGCCGGGCGCTAGTATGAATTGCTCGGGATCGGCACGTCCGTGTGCCGCCCCTCGCGCGGCGAGCCAAAAGCGCGGTTTTGGCTCGCCGCCCGCCGCCTGCGGCGGCGGGCACATCCATGTGCCTGCACGGCTAATTCACGCCTTGGGGGGCCCCGGGAGCTGCGCCTCCATGCGCTCGATCTTGCGCGGCCAGCCGCGCTTCAATACCGCGCCACGCTGGGCCCGCTGCCCGAGATAGTCCTCGAGATCGCGCCACGCGAGGATCTTCTGCGTCTCTCCCGACCAGAGAATGAGGCTCGCCTCCGGCGGCACCACCGCGAGCGCGGTCATGAGCTCGGTGCGCTCGCGAGCCTTCTTGCCCGGGATGTCGTAGAGCTTATTTCCCTTGCCGCGCGGCATCTCGGGCACCTCCGCCACCGGGAAGGCGAGGAGCTTGCCCTCGCTGCTCACCACCGCGACCAGCGAGTCCGCTGAGAGCACGGGCGCAGGGGCCAGCACCTGCGCGTTCTCCGGCACCGAGAGCACCGTCTTGCCGGCGCGGCGGTCCGTGACGAGGTCCTTGAGGCGCGCCGTGAAGCCGTAGCCGGCATCGCTTGCGAGCAGCCACAGGTCCTCCGGCTCGCCGATCATGACCCCGGCGAACTTGGCGCCGTCCGGCGGATCGAGGCGCCCCGAGAGCGGCTCGCCGTAGCCGCGCGCCGAGGGGAGCGAGTGCGCCGGGAGCGTATAGGTGCGTCCGGTGCTGTCGATGAAGATCGCGCTCTCGAGGCTCCGCCCGCGCGCCAGCGCCTGAAAGGCATCGCCGCCCTTGTAGGAGAGCGTCGCCACGTCGACCTCGTGACCCTTCGCCGAGCGCACCCAGCCGCCCTTGGAGAGCACCACCGTCACCGGCTCGTTGGGGATCAGGCTCATCTCGTCGATCGCCTGCGCCGCCTCACGCTCGATGATCTTGGTGCGCCGCTGGTCGCCATACTTTTCGGCATCGGCGCGGATCTCGGTGGCGATGAGCTTGCGCAGCTTCGTTTTGCTCTTCAGCAGCCCCTCGAGCTCCTCGCGCTCGGCGGCGAGCGTCTTCTGCTCCTCGCGGATCTTCATCTCCTCGAGCTTGGCGAGGTGCCGCAGGCGCGTGTTGAGGATCTCCTCGGTCTGCTCGTCGGTGAGCTTGAAGCGCTTCATCAGCACCGGCTTCGGCTCCTCCTCGCGACGGATGATGCGAATCACCTCGTCGAGATTGAGGAAGGCGATGAGGAGCCCGTCGAGAATGTGCAGCCGCTTGCCGACCTTCCCGAGCCGGTGCTCGAGACGGCGCGTGACGGTCGTGGTGCGGAACTCGAGCCACTCGCCGAGGATTTCCTTCAGCCCCATCACCCGCGGCCGCCCGTCGAGCGCGATGATGTTGAGATTGACGCGATAGTTGCGCTCGAGATCGGTGGTCGCGAACAGGTGGTTCATGACCTCGGTGAGGTCCACGCGGTTCGAGCGCGGCACCAGCACCAGGCGCGTCGGGTTGTCATGATCGGACTCATCGCGCAGGTCATCGATCATCGGCAGCTTCTTGGCGCGCATCTGCTCGGCGATCTGCTCCATGACGCGCGTCGGCGATACCTGGTGGGGAAACGCGGTGATGACCGCGTTGCCTTCCTCGATCTCCCAGGTGGCACGCGCCTTGAACGCGCCGACGCCCTTGTCGTAGAACTCCTTCAGATCCGCGCGTGGCGAGATGATCTCGGCCCCGGTGGGGAGATCCGGCCCTTTCACGTGCTTCATGAGCGCGGCCGTGGTGGCATCCGGCTCTTCGAGCAGGTGGATGGCGGCCGCGGCGACTTCGCGCAGGTTATGCGGCGGGATGTCGGTCGCCATGCCGACGGCGATGCCGGTAGTGCCGTTCAGCAGCAGGTTCGGCAGGCGCGCCGGGAGGATGGCCGGCTCCTCGCGCGAGCCGTCGTAGTTCGGCGCCCAGTCGACCGTGCCGTCGGAGAGCTCGCTCAGCAAGACTTCGGCGTAGCGCGTCAGCTTGGCCTCGGTGTAGCGCATGGCGGCGAAGGACTTCGGGTCGTCCTGCGAGCCCCAGTTGCCCTGGCCGTCGATGAGCGGATAGCGGTAGGCGAAGGGCTGCGCCATGAGCACCATTGCCTCGTAGCAGGCGGTATCGCCATGCGGGTGGAACTTGCCGAGCACGTCGCCGACGGTGAGCGCCGCCTTCTTGTGCTTGGCGACCGCCGAAAGCCCGAGCTCGCTCATGGCGTACACGATGCGCCGCTGCACCGGCTTCAAGCCGTCGCCGAGCGCCGGCAGCGCGCGGTCGAGGATCACGTACATCGAATAGTCGAGGTAGGCCTTCTCGGTGAAGGTCGAGAGCGGCTGGCGCTCGATGCCCTCGAAGTTCAGCTCCTGGTTCTCTGGCGGCCCGCTCATAGCTGCACCTCCGCGAGATTGCCCTTCTCCTCGAGCCACTCACGGCGGTCAGCGGCGCGCTTCTTGGCGAGCAGCATGTCCATGAGCTGATCCGTCTTGTCCTTGCCGTCGATGGTGAGCTGCACCAGGCGCCGCGTGCGCGGGTCGATGGTGGTCTCGCGCAGCTGCGCCGGGTTCATTTCCCCTAAGCCCTTGAAGCGGGTGACCGTGGCCTTACTGCGCGGGCTCTCCTTTTCTATCTTCTTCAGGAGCTGGTCGCGCTCGGCGTCATCGAGCGCATAGAGCACCTGGCGGCCGGCATCGATGCGGTAAAGCGGCGGCATGGCGACATAGACGTGCCCGTGCGTCACCAGCGGGCGGAAGTGCCGCAGGAAAAGCGCGCACAGGAGCGTCGCGATGTGCTGCCCGTCGGAGTCGGCGTCCGCAAGGATGCAGATCTTGTGATAACGGAGCGCGCTGAGGTCCGTCGAGCCGGGCTCCACCCCGAGCGCGACCGAGATGTTGTGGACCTCCTCGCTCCCGGCGAGCTGCCCGGGATCGACCTCCCAGGTGTTCAGGATCTTGCCCCGGAGCGGCAGGATGGCCTGGAAATCCTTGTCGCGCGCCTGCTTCGCCGAGCCGCCGGCGGAGTCGCCCTCGACCAGGAAGAGCTCGCCGCGCTTGGGCTCCTGGCTAACGCAGTCGGCGAGCTTCCCCGGGAGCGCGGGGCCGCCGGCGATGCGCTTGCGCACCACGCGCTGCGCGGCGCGGGCGCGCTCCTGGGCATTGGCGATCGCGAACTGCGCGATGCGCTCGCCGGCGTCCGGGTGGCGGTTGAGCCAGAGGCCGAGCGAGTCGCGCGCGAAGCCCTCCACCAGCGCCGCGGCGTCGCGCGAGCCCAAGCGCTCCTTCATCTGGCCCGCGAACTGCGGCTCGCGGATCTTCACCGACAGCACGTAGCTCGCCTTGTCCCAGACGTCCTCGGGGGTGAGCTTGATGCCGCGGGGGACTAAGTTCCTGAACTCGCAGAACTCGCGCACTGCCTGCGCGACCCCGGCGCGCAGGCCGTTGACGTGCGTGCCACCCTCCGGGGTCGGAATGAGGTTCACGTAGCTCTCGCCGATCGACACTTCCGCATCCGGCGCCCAGCACAGCGCGTAGTCGACCGTGTTGTCATCGCCCGAGCGCGTCCCCGTGATGGGTTCGGCGGGAATGCGCTCCAGCTTCCCGAGCTCCTCCACCAGATAGGCGCCGAGGTCGCCGGTGTAGAACCACTCGTCCTTCTCGCCGGTCGCCTCGTTCCTGAAGGTGACCTTGAGCCCCGGGCACAGCACCGCCTTGGCCTTCAGCGTGTGCTTGAGCTGCGGCACCGAGAACTTGTCGGAGTCGAAGAACTTCGGATCCGGCCAGAAGCGGATCGTGGTGCCGGTGTTGCGCTGGCCGACGGTGCCGATCTCCTCGAGCTTGGACGCGATCTTCCCGTCCTTGAAGCTGATGTTGTATTCCTTGCCGCCGCGCTTGATCCAGCACTCGAGGTGCTTCGAGAGCGCGTTCACCACCGACACCCCGACCCCGTGCAGGCCGCCTGAGAACTTGTAGGTCTTGTCGGAGAACTTCCCGCCGGCGTGCAGGCGCGTGAGGATCAGCTCCGCCCCGCTCACCTTCTCCTTCGGATGCATGTCGACCGGCATACCGCGGCCGTCGTCAGCGACCTCGAGGGAGTTGTCCTTGTAGAGGACGACGTCGATCTGCTTGCAGTAGCCCTCGATCGCCTCATCGACGCTGTTGTCGATGACCTCGTGCGCGAGGTGATTGGGGCGCTGGGTGTGGGTGTACATGCCCGGCCGGCGGCGGACGGGCTCGAGGCCGGAGAGGACCTCGATATCGGAAGCGGTGTACGACTGACTCATTCGGCGGCGCGCATCTTACCAAATGCGCGTCGCCCGCCCGGCCCTGTCGCCGCGCGCCGTCAGGCGAGATCGGCGAGCAGCGCCGCGCGCACCGCCGCCGGAACCGGCTCGATGGAGTAGCGGTAGTGCTCGTGGTCGATACCGGCGCCGAGGGCGGCGCCGGCCCGCAAGGCGCCGATCATCGCGGGCCCGAGCTCGAAGCGCAGGAAATGCACTGCCGAGGTCTTCGCCTCATTCTCGCGCGGCAGATCCTCGTCCGCGATGGCGGCGACGCGCGCGTGACCTGCCACCTGCACCCAGCAGCGCGTCTCGATGCCCCGCAGAGCCGCGAGCGCCGTGCGCCGCTCCAGGGGCTCGGCGAACTCGATGAGGAGCGTCGCCTTCCAGTTGTGCCCGTCGGGGATCAGCGGGTTGTACGCGGCCAGCTCCGCGGCGATCCCCTCCGGCTCGAAGATGCGCTCGATGCGCAGCATCTCCTGGATCTGGTACTGCACGGTGAGGCGGTCCTCGAAGGACCAGGTGGTGTGGGGACCGACGTGCAGCTGCCGGGCGCGCTTGTGCTCGAGCACCCGGGCGCGGAACGCCGCGCGCTCGCGCGCGTACTGCTCGAGGCTCAGGAGATCGGTCGCCGCGAGCTTCACAGCCCGTACGCCATGCGCAGCAGCGTGAGGGGATGCTCGGGCTCGCGGCCCTCGCTCAGCCCGCTCTCGATCTGCCGCCCCGCCATGGGGCAGTCGCTCGAATAGTGATCGGCGTGCGCACTCTCGACCCGCTGCATCACGGGGCGCCCGATCTTCACCGAGGCGGCGCGGAAGCGCTGCTTCACCCCGTAGGTGCCGTTGTGCCCCGAGCAGCGCTCGATCGGCTCGACCGTCGTCCCGGGCACGAGCGCGAGCGCCTCGCGGGTCTTCAAACCTAAGTTCTGCACGCGCAGGTGACAGGGCACGTGGTAGCTCACCTTGCCGAGCGGGCGCGAGAAATCCGTGCGCAGGAGCCCGGCACGGTGGCGCAGCATCAGGTACTCGAAGGGATCGAACATGTGCTCGGCGACGCTGCGCACGTCGCTCTCCCCGGGGTACATGAGCGGCAGCTCCTGCTTGAACATGAGCACGCAGGAAGGGATCGGCGCGACGAGGTCGAAGCCCCCCGCCACGGCCTGCGCGAGCACGGGAATGTTGCGCTCTTTG
>JASHQW010000124.1 GCA_030038875.1 Gammaproteobacteria bacterium
TCGAGCCGTGCGAGCGCGGCGGCGGCGTTGACCGCCGGCGCATCGGCGGCGGTGACCGACACCGCGGTCGGCGCCGGCCTGAGAAGCGAGAGAATGGCGTCGCCCGTCAGGCGCGCCGGGGACGCCGACATGAGCAGCGCGATCACGCCGGTGATCTCGGCGGCGGCCACCGAGCTTCCGGACTCGAAGTCGTACTGGGCACCGGGGCGCAGCGTCAGCACATGCCGGGCCGGGGCAGCGAGGGCGCCGGGGGGGACGACACTCTCGCTGCCCGCGGCCCCGATGACCCCCGGAACGCCCACGGGGAAACCGCCGCCGGCGTCGACGGCGCCGACGAAGACCACGCCGCGCTTCAAGCCGCTCTCGATGAGCGCCGCGAGCAGCGCGTCCGAGGGACCTGCAACGCTCAGGTTCACGAGCGGCGCGCCGGACTCGAGTGCTGCGGCCAGCGCCTTCGCGAGCGTGAAGGTATTGCAGGCTGCGGCGTCGCGGTCGGGCTCGAGCTGCCAGCAGGCTTCGAACACCTCGAGCCGCGCGAGGGGCGCGATGCCGACGATGCCGATGTTGTTGTTGGCGACCGCCGCGATGATGCCCGCCATGGCGGTGCCGTGGCGCTGCGAGCTGCCCGAGCCACGATTGCTCCCTGTGAAGGAGCGGCTGTGTGCGACGCGGCCGGCGAGGTCCGGATGGCGGGTATCGACCGCGGTATCGATGAGCGCGACGCGCACTCCGGCTCCCTGCGCACGTTGGTGCGCGTCCGGGATGCCGAGCGCGGGCAGATTCGTCTGCAGATCGTAGAGCGGATCGTTGTAGGCGGGCGCGGTGAGCGTATGAAACTCGTGCAGCGGCTGCGCCAGAACCACCCGCGGATCGTGCGTGAGCCCCGCGAGCACTTCCGCCTCCGGCCGCCCGCTCAGGATCTCGTAGACGACGCAATGCATCGCGAGCTCGCGGATGGGCCAGCTCGCCACCTCGCGCAGCGCATAGTCGGATGCCACGCGGCGCGCAAGCTGCGCGGCGCTCTGTGACACGCGGTAACCGTCCCCGGTGTAGCGCCGGCCGGTGGAGCCGGCCGGTCCCGGGGCGCTGCGCGGCTCGTTGGCGAAGGCGACCACGATCCGCGGCAAGGCGCTCGAGGTCGCGGCGGCCGCCGGCGCAGCGGCGGCGGGCTCGACGACGTGCGCCTCGATCGCGGCCGCGAAGCAGGCGAGCACGAGCGAGAGCAGCGTGGCGCACGCGCGCATGCGCAACAACTCTAAGGCCTCGGCGACGGCGACGGCGACGGCGACGGCGACGCGGGTGCGCGGTCGGGAAGCTCGCCGGGCAGGGGCTCGATCCAGCGCACCTGGGGCTCGCTGCGCAGACGCTCCGCGAGCGCTCGCAGTCCGGCCGCGGTGGCCGGTGCGACGCCGAATACTCCGCTCGCATCCGGTCCCTCGACTACACGGGCGCCCGCGGAGAGGAGCAGCTGCTCGGCTTCACCGATGGGGAGCGAGCGCTCGAACGCGATGTGCAGCACGCCGGGTGCGGCGGCCGCGGGCGCGGTCTGCGTGACGTACAGCGGCTGCGACCAGCGATACGCGGTGACGGCGAAGGTGCCGAGCGCGACGCACAGCACGAAGCTCGCCGCCCAGGCGAGACCGGGCGGCCGCCACGCGGCGCGCGCGCGCTCCAGGCGCGCGGCCGGGCTGCCTACAGGCGCGGCTCGCGGGGCAGGCTCCGCGTCGATGCGCTCCATGAGCTTGCGGAACGAGGGGCCGGGGGCGTAGGTCACCCGCTCGGGCCCGGTCAACGTGCTGCACCAGAGGCGCTGCAGTTCCAGCTCGCGCGCGCACTCGGGGCAGCCGCGCAGGTGCGGCTCGAGGCGGGCCCGCTCGGCGCCGCCGAGCCGCCCGTTGGCCAGCCACGGCAGCAGCAGCCAGGACTCTTCGTGGGAGAAAGCCGGGCTCGCACTCATGATGCGTCACTCTCTGCGTCGCCGCGCGGCGCGCCCGAGAGCTCGGGCAGCCGCCTCTGCAGCTTGGCACGCGCGTGAAACAAGCGGGTCTTCACGGTATTCACCGGGCATCCCATGATCGTCGCAATCTCCTCGCACGAATGCCCGAGCTCGTAGCACAGCTCGACCGCGAGACGCTGCTCGACGGGCAATTCGCTCAGCGCATGCGCGAGCCAGTCGCGCAGCTCCTCGGCCCGCGCCGGTTCCTCGGCCGTGAGTGGGAACGAGGGCGGGCTCAGGTTCTCCCGGGCACGCGCCCGGGCGGCGCTGCGAAACGCGTTGCGCGCCTTGCGGTAGGCGATCCCCAGTATCCAGGTCGAGGGCTGCGAGTCGCCGCGAAAATCGCGCGCCCCGCGCCACACGACCCAGAACGTGTCGTTGATGATCTCCTCGGCGAGGTCGAAGCGCCGGGTGAGCCGCGTCAGGAAGCGCGCCAGGCGGCGGTGGTAGAGGTTGTAGAGCTCCTCGAACGCGCGGCGGTCGCGGCGTGCCACCCGCTCGATCAACTCGACCTCGCGCGCCGCGGAGCCGCTGCGTGAGGTCACCTCCGCCATGTCGTTGTAGCCGCTCACCTTGGGTTTAACGCGCCCTTTAGCGGTAAGTGTCCACGCCGGCGATCCGGGTTCAACTACCGTCGCCGGCGGTGACGCAGGCGGCAAAAGCCGCGCCTTTTGCCGCCGGCAACGAAGCTGATGTCCGGCAAAAGCGCCGCAGGCGACTTTTGCCCAATCATCTTAGAGCTGCCAGCTGATCGTGCCGGCGAGGCGCTTCGCGACCGCGTAGGGGAAGAGCTCCGCCGCCTGCCTCTGGGCCGCGAAATAGCCGACGTCGAGGCGCCAGCGCCGCCACTCGAGAGCAAAGCCCGCGTTGCCGTAGAGGTAGTCGACGGCGGGGGGAGGCTGGTGATCGGGACGGCTCGCATAGTAGTAACCGGCCGCGGCCGTCAGATACAGCCCGCCGCCGAGAAGTCCCTCGCGCAGCAGCCACTGGCCTGCAGCGTCCGCCACGAAGGCGGCGCTGCGATACACCTGGTAGTACTCCTCCTGGTACTCCTCGTACTGGTACGCGACGGACGAGTAGCGCACCGCGTTGGGGATGGCGGTGACCGACAGCGTGTAGCGGTCGAGCCAGGTGAGGGCGGCGGAGAGTTCCTGATAGTCGTCGGAGTGATGAGCAGGGCCGCCCACGAAGTAGTCGGCGCGGCCGCTCAGCGTGGCACTCCAGCCGCTGCCGAAGCTGAAGCGCTGCCCGAGATAGAGTTGCATCTCCGCGGGCGTGCCCGGCTCGAGATCGCTGTCACGCGTCGAGGCCCAGACGCCGCCGAAGAGACCGCCCGCGCTGCTCGCGTGCAGGTCCGCCTGCAGCGCACCGCGCCCGTCGCTCTGGGAAACGCCGCGATAGATGTAGTCGCTGGTCGCGACGAGGGTGCCGCCCACGGGACTCAAGTCGCTCTGACAGCGCCCCGGGTGAGGCGCGAAGAGCGCCACCACCGCGCACGCGCACAGCCACGCCGGGCCCCTGCTGAAACGTTTCGAAACAATCAAATTTGGGCCTGTTCAACCATGCGGACGGGCTTATACAAGGCGCCTCGCACGCAAGGGACGTATACTGACGGTCTTATTATGCAGACGATGAATCCCGGCGACACCGCGACCGTGCGGCGCATCGTTTCCGAGCTGAAGGGAAGACCGGGTCCCCTGCTCGAAGTATTGCACGCCGTGCAGGCGGCCTTGGGTTACATCCCGGCCGCCGCCGTGCCGCTGGTGGCGGACGGCCTCAACCTCTCGCGCGCCGAGGTGCACGGGGTCGTCACCTTCTATCACTACTTCCGCCACAGCGCGCCGGGAGCCCACACCGTGAGCCTCTGTCAGGCCGAGGCCTGTCAGTCCAAGGGCGCCGTGGCGCTCGCGGACCATGCGCGGGCGCGGCTCGGGGTCGACTTCCACGGGACCACCCCCGATGGGCGCTTCACGCTCGAGCCTATCTACTGCCTCGGCAACTGCGCCTGCTCGCCCGCCGTGATGATCGACGGCCGGCTGCACGGCCGCGTCACCGCCGAGCGCTTCGATGCGCTCATCGACGAGCAGGCGAAGCGCCCATGACGGTGCGCGTCTACGTTCCGGGTGATGCAGGAGCGACCTCCGTCGGCGCGGACGAGGTCGCCCGCGCCATCGCGCAGGAGGGCACGCGGCGCGGCGCGGCGCTCGAGGTGGTCCGCAACGGCTCCCGCGGCGCCTACTGGCTCGAGCCGCTGGTGGAAATCATGACTCCGGCCGGCAGGATCGCCTACGGTCCGGTCGGTGCAGCGGACGTTCCCGGACTCTTCGCCGCCGACTTCCTGAAGGGCGGCAAGCACCCGCTGCTGCTAGGGCCCCCCGACGGCATTGCCTGGTTCGCCGGCCAGCAGCGCTTGACCTTCGAGCGCGTCGGCATCGTCGATCCCGCGAGCGTCGCCGACTACGTGCAGCACGGCGGGTACCAGGGGCTCACGCGGGCGCTGTCGATGACGGGCTCTGAGGTGGTGCAGGCGATCACGACCTCGGGCCTGCGCGGGCGTGGCGGCGCGGCGTTCCCGACCGGCATCAAGTGGAAGACGGTGCTGGATCAGAACAGCGCGCAGAAGTACGTCACCTGCAACGCCGACGAAGGCGACTCCGGGACCTTCTCCGATCGGATGCTGATGGAAGGCGATCCTTTCACGCTCATCGAGGGCATGACGATCGCCGCTCTCGCGGTCGGTGCCACTCAGGGCTACATCTATCTGCGCGCCGAGTACCCGCATGCGCATCGCGCGCTCAAGACGGCGATCGCGGCGGCCTACCAGGCGCACTACCTCGGCGCCGACGTGGCGGGCTCCGGCAAGCGCTTCGATCTCGAGGTGCGGCTCGGCGCCGGCGCCTACATCTGCGGTGAAGAGACCTCGATGCTC
This sequence comes from Gammaproteobacteria bacterium, assembly GCA_030038875.1. Classification (GTDB taxonomy): domain Bacteria; phylum Pseudomonadota; class Gammaproteobacteria; order Steroidobacterales; family Steroidobacteraceae; genus 13-2-20CM-66-19. The sequence goes on from JASHQW010000124.1 coordinate 4,926, forward strand.
GAGAGCCTCGAGGGCAAGCGGGGCGAAGTGCGGGTGCGCCCGCCGCTGCCCGCGATCAAGGGCCTGTTCGGGCAGCCCACCATCGTCAACAACGTGGTGACGCTCGCGAGCGTGCCCTGGATCCTGGCGCACGGCGCGGAGGCCTACGCCAACTTCGGCACCGGCAAGTCGCGCGGCACGCTGCCGATCCAGCTCGCCGGCAACATCAAGCGCGGCGGCCTGGTGGAGCGCGCCTTCGGCCTCACGCTGCGCGAGCTCCTCTACGACTACGGCGGCGGCAGCGCCTCGGGAAGGCCGATCCGCGCGGTGCAAATCGGCGGCCCGCTCGGCGCCTATGTGCCGCCGTCACAGTTCGATGCCGTGGTCGACTACGAGGCGCTCTCCGCCGTCGGCGCGCTGCTCGGTCACGGCGGTATCGTGGTGTTCGACGACACCGTCGACATGGCGCGCATGGCGCGCTACGCGATGGAGTTCTGCGCCATCGAGTCCTGCGGCAAGTGCACCCCCTGCCGCATCGGCTCGACGCGCGGCGTCGAGGTCATCGACCGCATCCTCGCGGGCACGGACGGCGAGCGCAACGTGCAGCTGCTCGAGGAGCTGTGCGAGACCATGGTGCAGGGGTCGCTGTGCGGACTCGGCGGCATGGCGCCCTTTCCCGTGCAGAGCGCACTCAAGTACTTCAGGGAAGACTTTCGCGCGCGCACTCAAGGCTAGCGCGCATCGAGGCGAGACATGTACGCGATAGATTACGAAGACTTCGGTACTCCGCAGCCGGCCGAGGCGAGCGGCAGCGTCACCGTCGAGATCGACGGCCGCCCGGTCACGGTCCCGGAGGGCACCTCGATCATGCGCGCCGCGGCGCTCGCGGGCGTCAAGGTACCGAAGCTGTGCGCCACCGATACGCTCAAGGCCTTCGGCTCGTGCCGGCTGTGCCTGTGCGAGATCGACGGCCGCAAGGGCTACCCGGCGTCCTGCACCACCGCCGTGGCGGCGGGCATGAAGGTGCGCACCGAGTCGCCGAAGCTCACGCAGCTGCGACGCAGCGTGATGGAGCTGTATCTTTCCGACTACCCGATCGAGCGTCAGCCGACCGCCGCGGAAGCGCGCACGGAGCTGCACGCCATGGCTGAGAAGCTCGGCGTCAGATCGACGCCCTACGCCAACGGCCAGCGTCATCTGGGCGCACCTAAGGACGAGAGCAACCCCTACTTCACGTTCGACCCGAATGTCTGCATCGTCTGCTCGCGCTGCGTGCGGGCCTGCGACGAGATCCAGGGCACCTTCGCGCTCACCATCCAGGGCCGCGGCTTTGCCTCCAAGGTGGCGGCCAGCCAGGACCAGCCCTTCCTCGAGTCCGAGTGCGTTTCCTGCGGCGCGTGTGTGGAAGCCTGTCCGACCGCGGCGCTCACCGAGAAGTCGCTGGTCGCACTCGGACCCGCCGAGCGCGTCGAGAAGACCACCTGCGCCTACTGCGGCGTCGGCTGCGGCTTCGAGGCCGAGGTGCGCGGCCAGGGCGCCGACACCGAGGTGGTGCGCATGGTGCCCGACCGCGACGGCAAGGCCAATCACGGCCACGCCTGCGTCAAGGGGCGCTTCGCGTGGGGCTATGCCACGCACCCCGACCGGCAGCTGAAGCCGATGATCCGCAAGACCATCCGCGACGACTGGCGCGAGGTCTCGTGGCAGGAGGCGATCGGCTACGCGGCGAGCGAGTTCAAGCGCATCCAGGCCAGGTACGGCCGCGACTCGATCGGCGGCATCACCTCCTCGCGCTGCACCAACGAGGAGACCTTCCTGGTGCAGAAGCTGGTGCGCGCCGCCTTCGGCAACAACAACGTCGACACCTGCGCGCGCGTCTGCCATTCGCCCACCGGCTACGGCCTGAAGAACACGCTGGGCGAGTCCGCCGGCACCCAGGCCTTCGATTCGGTCATGAAGGCGGACACCATCATGATCATCGGCGCCAACCCGACCGACGGGCATCCGGTATTCGCATCGCAGCTGAAGCGCCGCCTGCGCCAGGGCGCGAAGCTGATCATCGCCGACCCGCGCGAGATCGGCCTGGTGCGCTCGCCGCACGTCGAGGCCGACGAGCACCTGCAGCTCAGGCCCGGCACCAACGTCGCGCTGCTGAACGCGCTGGCGCACGTGGTGGTGACGGAGGGGCTCACCAAGGAAGCCTACGTGGCGGAGCGCTGCGAGGCGGAGAGCTTCGCCAAGTGGAAGGCGTTCGTCGCCGAGCCGCGCAACTCACCGGAGGCTTCCGAGAGCATCACCGGAGTGCCGGCCGAGCGCGTGCGCCGCGCGGCACGGCTCTATGCCAAGGCCGGCAATGCCGCCATCTACTACGGTCTCGGTGTGACCGAGCACAGCCAGGGCACGACCGCCGTCATGGGCATCGCCAACCTCGCGATGGCCACCGGCAATCTCGGCCGCGAGGGCGTCGGTGTGCAGCCGCTGCGCGGCCAGAACAACGTGCAGGGCTCGTGCGACATGGGCTCGTTCCCGCATGAGTTCAGTGCCTACCGGCACGTATCGGACCCGGTGGTGCGCAAGAGCTTCGAGGACGTCTGGGGCGTGAAGCTCCAGGCCGAGCCGGGGCTGCGCATTCCCAATATGTTCGAGGCGGCGCTCGACGGCTCGTTCAAGGGGATGTACGTCCAGGGCGAGGACTTCGTGCAGTCCGATCCCAACACGCACCACGTGAGCGCCGCCATGGAGTCGCTCGAGTGCTGCGTGGTGCAGGACCTGTTCCTCAACGAGACGGCGAAGTACGCCCACGTGTTCCTGCCGGGCTCCTCGTTCCTCGAGAAGGACGGCACCTTCACCAACGCCGAGCGGCGCACCTCGCTGGTGCGCAAGATCATGGAGCCGCTCGCGGGCTACCAGGACTGGCAGATCACCTGCCTGCTGTCGAACGCGCTCGGCTATCCGATGAACTACCGCAACGCCGGCGAGATCATGGACGAGATCGCCCGCCTCACCCCCACCTTCGCCGGCATGTCTTTCGAGAAGATCGAGCGGCTCGGTAGCATCCAGTGGCCCTGCAACGACGAGCATCCCGAGGGTACACCCACCATGCACGTCGGACAGTTCGTGCGCGGCAAGGGCAAGTTCTGGGCGACCGAATACGTGCCGACGAGCGAGAAAGTCACAAGCCGCTTCCCGCTGATCCTCACCACCGGGCGCATCCTCACGCAGTACAACGTCGGCGCGCAGACCCGGCGCACCGGCAACGTCGTGTGGCACGCCGAGGACGTGCTCGAGATCCACCCGCACGACGCCGAGGTGCGCGGCATCAGCGACGGCGACTGGGTGGGACTCACCAGCCGCGCCGGCGATACCGTGCTGCGCGCCAAGGTTTCCACGCGGATCGCCCCGGGCGTGGTGTACACGACGTTCCACTTCCCCGAGACCAACGCCAACGTGGTCACGACCGAGAACTCCGACTGGGCGACCAACTGCCCGGAGTACAAGGTGACGGCGGTCGAAGTGGTGCTCGTCAACCAGAAGGACGCCTGGCAGAAGCGCGCCCACGAAGAGCGCGCGCTGCCGCGTACCAAGCACAAGGACCGCACGCCGGCGTGAGAAGCGGCTCGAGCACGTCAGGAGTGCGGCCGTTGCCTGTGAACGCCGAGCCCGCACCGCTCGCGGACGTCAGCGCCGAGGTCACCGTCGACCGCTGGTCGCGCGGCGCGACCACGCATACGACCGACCTGGTCGCGGAGGAGATGCCGGTCGCGCTCGTCTACCACGACGTGCCGCACGTCGTGATGCTGGCGACGCCGGCCGATCTCGAGGACTACGCGATCGGCTTCACGCTGAGCGAGGCGCTGGTGGCGCGTGCCGAGGAGATCCGCGGCGTCGAGGTGCGCCACGGCGCCGCCTCCGTCGACGTGCACATCACGGTGGCCTGGGAACGCTTCACGCAGCTGCTGCAGCGCCGCCGCAATCTCACCGGGCGCACCGGCTGCGGCCTGTGCGGTGCCGAAACCGCGGCGGATGCGATTCGCGAGGCGGCCGCGGTTCCACAGGGTGTCGAGGTGACGAGCGCCGCGCTGCACGCCGCGATCGAGCAGCTCGGGGGGCTACAGCCGATCAACGCCCGCACCGGCAGCGTGCATGCCGCGGCCTGGGTGGTGCCGGGGCAGGGCATCCGCGTGGTGCGCGAGGACGTCGGCCGCCACAACGCCCTCGACAAGACGATCGGGGCACTGACGCGCGCCGGTGCCGACCTCGCGGCGGGCTTCATGCTGATCACCAGCCGCGCCAGCTACGAGATGGTGCAGAAGTGCGCCACCGTCGGCATTCCGTTTCTGGCGGCACTGTCGGCGCCGACGGCGTTCGCGGTGCGCCTCGCCGAGCGCTCCGGGGTTACACTGGTCGCCTTCGCGCGGCGCGACCAGCATGTCGTGTACGCGCATCCCGGGCGGTTGCTTCCTTAGACGGCAACGAGCTCCCGACCCATGAATATCGATCTGCTCATCAAGATGGCCAACGAGATCGGCGACTTCTTCACCGGCGCCACCGGCTCTGAGCAGGCGGCGCGCGACGTGGCCAACCATCTCAAGCGCTACTGGGAGCCGCGCATGCGCCAGCAGATGCTCGCCTACTACGAGCAGCGCCACGGTGCCGGGCTCTCCGACGTGGCGAAGAACGCGGTGGGCCTCCTGTACGCGGCCAGCAAGGCGCCGCCGGGCGGCGCACCGGCCGGGTCCGCCGCTGCGGGGTCTGCGACCGGCGCCAAGGCGTGACGTCGCGGGTGCGGGGCCGGGCGCTGATCTGCGGCTCGCTCGCCTACGACACCATCATGGTGTTCGGCGACCGCTTCGCCAATCACATCCTGCCCGACAAGATCCACATGCTGAGCGTGTCGTTCCTGGTGCCGCAGCTGCGGCGGGAGTACGGCGGCTGCGCGGGCAACATCGCCTACAACCTGTCACTGCTCGGTGACGTCGGTTACCCGATGGCGACCGTGGGGCGCGACTTCGGGCCCTACACGGAATGGATGCACAAGTGCGGCCTGCACGCCGATCACGTGCGCGTCG
>JASHQW010000125.1 GCA_030038875.1 Gammaproteobacteria bacterium
CGGCTTCGTGCTCCTGCTGCATCATCTGGATGCGCTGGTGCTCGTTGCCGCCCGCACGCATCAGATCATCGTTGGCCTGCGTCACCTCGTCCTGATCGAGCTGCTGCTGCGCCTGCGCGAGATCGAGTTGATCCTGGATGGGGGGCTTGTTGGCATCCAGGGCTTTGGCGAGCGCGTCGGTGAGGCGCTTGACGCGCTCGCCGTCGCTCGCGAGCTGCTGCTGCACCCGGGTGAGCCGTGCCTGGATCTCGAGCGCCTCGGGACTCAGGACCGGCGGATGCGCCTCGAGGTGGCGCAGCGCGCCGGCGAAGGCGAGGTCGAGCTCATGGTCGGCGAGCTGCACGGCGGTGCGGGCGAGCGGCACCTCTTCGGGCGTGGTCGCCAGCCTCGCGAGGCGTTGTGCGGTGAGGAGGGTGTTCTCATCGATCGCCGGCGCCGATCCGGTGCCCGCGGCTTCCGACTGTGGGACCGCACTGAGGGCTCCCACCGGCGTCGAGGAAGGCGGCGGCCGGGTCGCCCAAAGGCCGTACCCGGTGACGGCGAGGAGAATGACGAGGAGCGCGGCGAGGATCTTGAGCAGCGGGCTCATGGGGGCGCGATCGGCAGGAACGGACCCCTATGATGCCACGGCGTGCGTCCTCGCCCCGCGCCGGACCTGAGAGGTTCTCAGTAGGCGACGTACGGGCCGGTGGTTCCGCCGGCCTTCATGCCCTCGATCGCCGTAAAGACCTTGCGGTTGTAGAAATACGGGAGCCCAAAGTCGAAGGTCTCCGATTCCATCGTGCCAATGGGCCCGCCGAGCTGCGGAAACGCGGCGGCCGTCGGGTCATTCTCGATCATCGTGGTCGCATCGCCGATCGTGAAGCTCGCGGTGGCCTGGGTGCCGGCGAGCGTCTTGATGGTGGCGGAGAGATTCGCGGCCGTGCAGAAGAAACCATCGCCCGCGGTACCCGAGGCGCAGACGCTCAGGGAGCTGTCGTTGAAGTAGAGCGCGTTCGAGCCGCTGTCGAGCGCACTCAGCGGGTACTGGGTGCCGTTGAAGGTCACGGTGATCGTGCCGGCGTTGGGATCGGTGTCGAAGATCGTAGCGCTGCCGAGGCCGTTGTTGCTCTCCGTGCCGATGCCGAACACCAGCGCGCCGGTGGCGGTGGCGGCGCCGCCGGCCGCGACGGTCGGGAGCTCGACGATGACGCCGTTGTTATCGGTCGCGAAGGCGGTGACCGGATGCGAGACCTGAAGGTTGGTCGCTTCCGTGATGCCCGTGCAGGTCTGCCCGTTGGTCGGGCAGCCGTAGTACGTTCCGGAAACCACGCCGGAAGCGCAGGCACTGCCGCAATCCTGCGCAAAGAGGCCGACGCCGATGATGCCGTTGGCGCCGAAGGTGGCGACGCTATCCTCCTCGTTCGGGACGGGTGTCGAGCAGTCGGTCGGAATCTGAGTGAACGACGGATCCCCGATCACCTGGATCGGAATGCCGCTCGCCTTCTCGCTCGAGATCGAGACGTCGGCGGACACCACCGGCCCCCAGCTGTAGCCATCCGCGAACTGCGCGCACTCGACGACCGGAGTCGTCGTGGCGCCGACGAACTGCTGCGGCAAAGCCGAGAGGAGCGAGGCGTTCAGTACCGAGGCGATGATGCGCACCCCCGTCGACCCCGTGTCGACCTCGACGTTCTCGATGGTCTGGCAGTTGGTCGTGCTACCGGGCGCGCAGACCGTGAGGGTGACGAACGGGATGTTGACAAAGGTCAGCCCCGCGGGCCCGATCTCGACCGTCATCGTCGCGACGTTGGGTCCGGGACCCGCGATGCCGATAGGAGGCGGAGAGGGCGCGCCGCCGGAGCTTAAGCCGCCGTGCCCGCCGCCGCCGCAGGAGGCGAGCAGGAGGAGTGAGCTCAAGGCCAGGGCAAGGTGCTTGTGCATGGGCGGTTACCTTGAGGATCGCGTCAGCGGATGTCCGCGGGGGTGAGATTCTCCGGCAGGAGCGCCGGATCCCAGGCCCGGCCGTAGAACGCCCGCATGCGCCCGTTCGACTCCACGACGAGGCCCGGCTGCTCGATCCTCAAGTGCCGGTGGCCCCCCACGTGCGGGCCCGAGGCGGCCTCGGCATAGCGCGCGTAGTAGGCCCCGAGCATCTGCTTGAGATCCGGAATGAAGGGCCCCTGCCAGCTCACGGCAAAGACCTTGCCGTCCGCAGTCAGGTACTCGTGCACGTGGACGCCTGAGGCGGTCGTGATCTCGTGCACGCCGTAACCTTTCACCGTGCTGAAGGCGGTGACGGCGCCCTTCAATGAGACCCGATCGGCATCGATCGAGGAGACATCGCCCCCGAGCGCCGCGAGGGCGGGGGACGCTAAGGCCAGGGCAGCCACCCCAAGGGCTGCCAGGAGGGACCCTCTCTTGAATGATTTCACCGCAACTTTCCTCTGAACCGAGCTCGATCCGATTGTGCCCACACGCCTGCCCGGATGCCGCCTGTCGGGCCCTGGCGACGCGCGGACCTTAACCCTTAGGCGCCCAGGTCCACCCGTGCATAGCGCGCAATTGCCCGGATTGGTTGACCGCGGGGGCGGCAGAGGGTTCACGAGGGAGTGGCTCCACGCCCGCTCCCGGTGAAACCGCTTGTGGCCAAGTTCCTCGATCCGCTAGGATTCGCCCCCCAAATTCGGAGCGGTAGTTCAGCTGGTTAGAATACCGGCCTGTCACGCCGGGGGTCGCGGGTTCGAGTCCCGTCCGCTCCGCCAGATTCCCCTGCTCAACTAGAGCTCAGCCTCACACATGCTTCAGAGTATCGGTGACCGTCTCAAGGGCCACAGGTGGCTCGCGTACGTAGTGCTCGGCCCCCTGGTGGTCATCTTCGCCGCCTGGGGCGCGTACGGAATCGTGAACCTCAACCTCCAATCCGCCAACTACGCCGCGGAGGCGGCCGGCAGCAAGATCACTCTCGAGGAGGCGCGCAACGCCTGGCTGCGTGAGCAGGCGCAGTGGCAGCAGCGCTTCGCGGGCGCGGAGATCCCGGCGGAGCTCCGCACTCGCCTCCAGGACCAGGTGCTCGAGGGGATGATCACCCGGGCGCTTATCTCCAAGCGCACGCACGATCTCGGCTACCGGGTCGGCCATGAAGAGCTGATCGAAGCCGTCCACAGCGAGCCCGCGTTCCAGATCGATGGGCAGTACTCGCCCGAGGCCGCGCGCGATGCCCTGGCGCGCGCCGGCCTGACGCCCGAGGCGTTCCAGGAGGAGCTCGGCAACGATCTGCGGCGCTCGCAGCTCGAGAATGCGATCCGCGGCTCGGATTTCCTCACCCCCACGGAGTTTGTGCGCCTCCGGGAGCTCGAGGACCAGGAGCGCGAGGTGCGCTACGCCATTCTTCCCGCGGACAGGTTCCCAGGCGCGCCGGCCGATGACGCCGCGGTCGAGGCGTACTACCAGGCGCACCAGGCGCAGTACCTCACGCCCGAGTCCGTCCACCTTCAATACGGAGAGCTCAAGCTCGATGCGCTCGAGGCGCAGCTGACGGTAAGCGATGCGGACCTGCACGCGCAGTACGAGAAGGAGAAGAATCAGCTCGTGACGCCCGAGAAACGTCACGCCCGGCACATTCTCATTACGTCCAAGGACGACGCCGCGGCGCTCAAGGAAGCACAGGACGTGCTCGCGCAAGCCAAAGCGGGCAAGGACTTTGGCGAGCTTGCCAAGCAGTATTCCAAGGACCCCGGGTCCGCGAGCAACGGGGGGGACCTCGGCTGGACGGACAAGAGCACGTTCGTCGCGCCGTTTGCGGACGCGCTCTTCAGCATGCAACCCGGTGAGATCCGCGGGCCGGTCAAGACTCAGTTCGGCTACCACATCATCCGCCTGGACGAGATTCAGGCCGGGAAGGGCAAGTCGTTCGAGGAGGCGCGCCCGCAGCTCGAATCGGAGCTCAAGCGCAATCGGGCCACCGACCGCTTCGGCGAGATCCAGGAGCAGCTGCAGACGAAGCTTTCGCAGCCCGACGCGGATCTCGCCGCGATCGCGCAGGAATTCAAGCTCGAGTCGGGCGACATCGCACAGTACGTCAAGGGCACGGGAGCTGCGCCCTTAGGTGCCGCGCCTCAGCTCCAGGACCTCCTCTTCGGCGATCCGCCGCTCGCCACGGGGCACTTAGGCGGCCCCGTGCTGCTCGGGGACAACGCGCTCGTCGTCGTGAAGGTGCTCGAGCACCGCAAGCCTCAACCTAAGCCCCTCGCGGAAGTGCGCGCCGACATCGTGTCCGCGATCGCGAAGGAGCGCGGCACGGCGGCGGCGTTGAAGGCGGCCGAAGCGGCTGAGGCGCGGCTCGAGGCGGGTACTTCGTTCGACGCCGTGGCGCAGTCGTTGGGGCTTACGGCCGAGCCGGCCCATTTCGTCGGCCGCAACGATCCTTCCGTTCCGGCGCCGATCCGCGCTGCGGTGTTCGCGGCGCCGCGGCCTGCCAAGGCGGCCGTGTACCGCGCACTCCCGATGACCGGCGGCGGAGCCGCGGTGGTCGCCGTCACGGCGGTGCGCACGGGCGCGGCGACGCCGGATCCGCAGAGCCAAGCCGACCGTATGCAACAGGCGGTGGGACGCGAGGGCGTCGGGGATGTGCTTGCGTACGTCGGCGACGTGCGGCGCACGGCCGATGTGCGCAAGAACCCGAAGGCGTTCGAGTAGCGCTGCGGCTTCTAGCCTTCGGCCTCGAGCGGGAAGCTCATCCCGACCGTGCTGAAGCCGCTATCCACGTAGAGGATCTCGCCGGTGATGCCGGCTGCGAGGTCCGAGCAGAGGAACGCGGCGGTGTTGCCGACATCCTCGAGCGTCACGTTGCGCCTGAGCGGCGCGATCTCCGCCACGCGGGCCAGCATCTTGCGAAAGCCCGGAATGCCGGCGGCCGCGAGCGTCTTGATGGGCCCTGCCGAGATGCCGTTGACGCGGATGCCGACGGGACCTAAGTCCGCGGCCAGAAAACGCACGTTGGCCTCGAGGCTCGCCTTGGCGAGGCCCATGACGTTGTAGCCCGGAATCGACCGCATCGCGCCGAGGTACGTGAGGGTGAGGAGTGCCCCGGCGCGGCCGGCCATCAGGGGCTGTGCGCCGCGCGCCAAGGCGGTGAGGCTGTAGCTCGACACATCGTGCGCGACGCGGAAGCTCTCGCGGCTGGTCGCGGCGACGAACGATCCGGTGAGCGCCTCGCGCGGCGCGAAAGCCACGGCGTGCACCACAATGTCGAGCGCGCCCCACTCGCGCTTCAGCAGCTCGTACGCGGCCTCGATCTGCCCGTCGACGGTCACATCGAGCGGCATGGTGAGGCGCGAGCCGAGCGAGTGGGCGAGCGGCTCGACCCGTTCCTTCATCTTGTCGTTCACGTAGGAGAACGCGAGCTCGGCGCCCTCGCGATGCATGGCCTGCGCGATCCCCCAGGCGATCGAGCGATCGGTCGCGACGCCCACGATGAAGGCGCGCTTGCCGGCGAGAAATCCCATGTTGAGTCCTCCCGGCGGGAGATTATGCCGGAAGTCGCGCGCTGACCCGAACCCGGGGGAGGCCGGGACAGGGCGTTCAGGTATGCCGCACCACGTGGATGCGCAGCTTCTGTCCCTCGTGAATGTGGGGATGGGGCCCAAGCCCGTTCCACGCGACGATCTGCGGTACGCTGCACTGGAAGAGCTGCGCGATCCCGGCGACGGTGTCACCGCTCCTCACGGTGTAGACGACGTGCCGATGGCTGCGCGCATGACCCGAGGAGCCCGCGCTTGCGACCTTGATCCTCTGCCCGGTGCGCAGCGCGTCCCCCGGCTGCATGCCGTTCATCGCCGCGAGCGTGTCGACGTCCATGCGATTGCGCCGCGCGATGGAATAGAGCGTGTCTCCGTGGTGCACGATGAGCACATGCGGGCGGCGACCGCGGACGCGGCCGTCGACGCGGGCCGCCGCGAGCACCACCTTGGCGGGGAGCTCCGCGTCGGCCGGCACGCGCAGGTCATCGCTCACGGTGAGCCGCCCCTCGGGCAGGTCGTTGAGCTCGCGGATGACGTTCGCGGTGGTGTGGAAATGCTCCGCGACCGAGGCGACGGAATCGCCGCGCTTCACGGTGTACTCGGTCACCCCGAGGAGCTGATCGGCCGAGAGCTGCGCGAGGTTCTGCGTGAAGACCTCCGCGGCGTCCACCGGCAGCAGCAGGTAATAGGGTCCGACCGGATCTGTCGCCCACCGATGGAAGGCGGGATTCAACTCGTAGAGCTCATCGGGCGTGATGCCGGCGATCTCGGCGGCGACCTTCAAGCTGATCTGGCCGCTGGTCGCGACGCGCGCGAAGTAAGGCTGATTCGTGATCGGGCTTATCTCGAGGCCGTAGGCTCGCGGGTCGCGCACCAGGCGCCCCATGGCGAGGAGCTTCGGCACGTAGGCGCGCGTCTCCTTGGGGAGCCACAGGTTCCAGAAGTCGATCGGGCGGCCGGCGGCGCGGTTCATCGCCACCGAGCGCTCGATGATGAGCTCGCCGCAGTTGTAGGCGGCGATCGCGAGCAGCCAGTCGCCGTTGAACTCGTCGTGCAGCGATTGCAGGTAATCGAGCGCGGCGCGCGTCGATTCCACGATGTCGCGCCGGCCGTCGTACCACCAGTCCTGGCGCAGTCCGTAGCGCGAGCCGGTGCCCGGAATGAACTGCCACAGCCCCGTGGCGCGCGCGCGCGAGTAGGCATAAGGCTCGAAGGCGCTCTCCACCACGGGCAGCAGCGCGAGCTCGAGCGGCATGCCGCGAGACTCGAGCTCGGTCACGATGTGATAGAGGTAGAGATCCGCGCGCCCGAAGGCACGCTGCAGGTAGTCCGGGTTGTTGGCGTACCAACGCAGCTGCTGGTCGATCGCGCGCCGATCGACCCCGTCGTCGAGCTTGAACCCGGCGCGCATCCGCTCGAAGAGATCGGTGTACTCGGCCGGCGAGGTCACGGCGGACTCGGACGCAGCGCTCTCCGCGGCCGCTGGCGTCGTCTCGCTTGCGGTCGCGCCATCGGCAGCTGCGCCGGCCGTCGGCGCGGGCGGAATGACCGCCTCGACGGTGGGAGCGGGGACGGGGGTTTCAGGCGTTTCTGCAGCCGATGGGGTTGCGGGCGCTTCGGTCCAGGGAGCCACCGGCATTTCTGGTGGCTGGGTCGGCGCCGGCGCTGCGGCCGGCGTGGGCGCGGTGGTTACGGCTGCCGCAGCGGGAGCCGCCGCATCCGGCCGTGGGGCGGGACCGTGGGCGCACGCGGAGAGGGCGACCAGCGCGACCCAAAGCGATCCCTGGCGCGCTCGTCTCATCGCTGCGGTTCTCAAGGTTCCGTACCCCCGGTAGGCGTGCTAAGTTCCCCGACGTCCTTCGTCCTCAGGGCGCGGGTCCTTGGTATTGGGACGCTACTGGTTCAGGACGGGGAATTTAACCGCTAAGTTCACATATTTGCCAGCTTTTCTATCGTGCCAGTTCGCACTTCAAGCATGGGCGACCGCGATGCGGCGCTGGCCGCCTGGTGGGGAACGGCGCTCGGACGCGCGGTGATCGCGGTCGAGGCCGAGCTCCTTGGCGAGGCGATGGAGGACGTCTTCGGCTGGGAGCTCCTGCAGATCGGGGCGTGGGGAAGCGCTCGCGAGCTCCTGGCGCGGGGTCGGACCCGCCGCCAGAGTCTCGTGGCTGCTCCCGGCTTTCCGGAAGGCGCCGACATCATCGCCCGCCCCGCACACCTGCCGGTCACGAGTGACTCCATCGACGCCGCGCTCCTCCCGCACACGCTCGAATTCGCGCCCGATCCTTACGCCATCCTCCGCGAGGTCGATCGGGTCCTGGTGGGCGAGGGGCAGCTGCTGATCTTGGGCTTCCGGCCCTTCAGCCTCTGGGGTCTTCGCTCGCGCGCGAGCCGCAGCGGATTCCCGCCCGGGATGCGCCGGGTGCTGTCGGGGAACCTCGTGCGCGAGTGGCTCGTGCTCCTCGGCTACGAAGTCGTCGCCGCCACGCGCTATCTCTACTTAAGCCCCTGGAGCCGCGGACTCTCTCCCGGCAAGGGAACCGGACGGCTGCTGCGCCCCGGGCTCACCTACCCGCTGCCGGCGGGCGCCTATCTTCTCAAGGCGCGCAAGCGCCTCTACACGATGACGCCGATCCGCCCGCGGCTGCGCGAGCAGCGGCCGGCGGTGCTCGGCGGGCTCGTGAAGCCCACCACGCGCTCGGGACTGTAGAGCAAAGACGCCTCCTCAGGTGCCAGCTGCGCGAACAACCGGTGTCGTCGAGATCTACACCGACGGCGCCTGCCGCGGCAATCCCGGCGCCGGCGGCTGGGCGGCGCTGCTCAAGCGTGGGACGCATGAGAAGGAGATCCACGGCGCCGAGCCTCACACCACCAATAACCGCATGGAGCTCACCGCGGTGATCCGCGCGCTCGAGGCGCTCCGCCGTCCGGTCGAGGCGCGGGTCTACACGGATTCCGAATATGTCCGCCGCGGCATCACCGAGTGGCTCGCCTCGTGGAAGGCGCGCGGCTGGCGCACCGCGGACAAGAAGCCCGTCAAAAACCGGGATCTGTGGGAGCGGCTCGATGAGCTCGCCTCTTCCCACCGCATCGAGTGGCACTGGGTGCCGGGACACTCGGGCGTCGAGGGCAATGAGCGCGTCGACCGGCTCGCCAACGAGGCAATCGATGCCTTAGTGCAAAGCGGCTTACGGTAGACTCGCGCCCCATGCGACAGATCGTGCTCGACACCGAGACGACGGGCCTCGAGCCCGAGCTCGGGCACCGGATCATCGAGATCGGCTGCGTCGAGCTCGTAAACCGCCGCGCGACCGGCCGCACGTTCCATCGTTACCTGAACCCCGAGCGCGAAGTCGACGATGCGGCGCTCGCAGTGCACGGCATCTCGCGCACCGATCTCGACGGCCAGCCGCGCTTTGTGGAGATTCACGAGGAGCTGCTCGCCTTTCTCGCCGACGCCGAGCTCGTGATCCACAACGCCGCTTTCGACGTGGCATTCCTCGATGCCGAGCTTGCGCGCGTGCCGGACGAAGCCCGCCGTGTCGCCTCCGTTTGCCAGGTGCTGGACACGCTCGCGCTGGCGCGCGAGATGCATCCCGGGCAGCGCAACAGCCTCGATGCGCTCGCTAAGCGCTACGAGGTGGACAACTCGCATCGCGAGCTCCACGGCGCGCTGCTCGATGCGCGCATCCTCGCCGACGTGTATCTCGCGATGACCGGCGGCCAGGGCGCGCTCGCGCTCACCGAGGCCGCGGGTGCCGCGCGTGCGGCCGAGGGAACGCGGCCCGCGCGGGTGCTGGTGCGCACGGGGCTGGCACTGCTCGTATTGCCGGCGTCGGAGGAAGAAGCGCGCGCGCACGAGAGCATGCTCGCGCTCATCGCGCGGTCGAGCGGCGGGCGGTGCCTCTGGCCGCTCGATGATCGGGGCGCGCCTGCCCTGGGAGCGCAGCGCTCGAGCGCATGAAGAAGCGCGCGAGTCATAAGAGCGCTCTTTAACTGAAAGGACGACATGCTGAACCTGCGCAAGTGCCGTATCGCCGTGGTGGGTCTCGGCTACGTGGGACTGCCGCTCGCGGTCGAGTTCGGCAAGCGTTTCGAAACGATCGGCTTCGACGTCAAGCCCGAGCGCGTGGCGCAGCTGCGTGCCGGACGCGATACGACGCTCGAAGTGACACGCGAGGAGCTCAAGAGCGCCAGCCACCTCAGCTTCACCACCGAGCTTGCGGACTTGAAGCGCTGCCGGGTGTTCATCGTCACCGTCCCAACCCCCATCGATGGGTACAAGCGGCCGGACCTCACGCCGCTCATACGCGCGAGCGAGAGCGTCGGCAAGGTGCTGCGCCGCGGCGCGGTCGTGATCTACGAGTCGACCGTGTATCCGGGCTGCACGGAGGAGGTCTGCGTTCCGATTCTCGAGCGCGAATCGGGACTCAAGTTCAACGTCGATTTCTTCGCCGGCTACAGCCCCGAGCGCATCAACCCGGGCGACCAGGA
>JASHQW010000126.1 GCA_030038875.1 Gammaproteobacteria bacterium
GGCGAGCGCCTGGCGGTAGGCGCCCTCGGCCTCGGGCAGGCGCTTCTGGTTCGCGAGGACGAAGCCAAGCGCCGCCCAGCCGTCGGGGCTGGCGCGGTCGGAGTCGACCAGGGTGCGGCACTGGATCTCCGCCTCGCGGGCCCGGCCGAGGGTGTCGAGGGTCAGGACGAGGCCGTGGCGTGCGCCCCGTTCGCCGGGCGCGAGCTGCAGCACCCGGCGGTAGACGCGCTCGGCCTCCTCGAGGCGGCCGGCACGGCGCAGAAAAGTGGCGAGATTCAGCCGCAGCCGCGTGTCCGCGGGATCGAGCTCGACGCTGCGCCGCAGAAGCTGCTCGCCTCCCTGGCGGTCGCCGCCGCGGGCGCGCACCAGCCCAAGGAGGTGCAGGGCGGCGGCGTTGTGGGGTGCCTCGGCGAGCACCGTGCGACACAGGTTCTCCGCCCGCGCGAGCTCGCCGCGGTCGAAGGACGCGGTTGCCTGGATGAGCTGAGCGTCGAGTTCGGCCGCCGTAAGCACGCGGCCACTCTAATGCACGGCTCGCACGCGCGACTACTTGATCGGTGCCGCCGGTGCGGCTGCCGGCGCCGCCGGCTTCGGGCGCTTTTTCTGCTTGTGCAGGATCGGTTTCGAAATCGGCGTGCCGTAGACGTGGCTCTTGGTGGGGTGCGGCGCGAACGAGCTCGCCTTGGGCTTTTTGTCGGTCTGGGGGTCGGCGAGCGCGGCGCCCGCCACGGCGAGAGCGGCGAGCACCAGCGCGCACGCAGCGAGAGCGGCGGCCGGCGCCCCCGGCAAGCGCCGTATCGAGGGGCCGCATGGTACCGTCAACGGCGACAGGCTAGGATGCGCCGCGCGTCCTGGCTGCCGGAATCTCATGATCACCAAAGGTATCGTCCTCGCCGGTGGCTCCGGCACCCGACTTTATCCGGTCACGCGGGCGGTCTCAAAGCAGTTGCTGCCGCTTTATGACAAGCCCCTCGTCTACTATCCCCTGGCGACGCTGATGCTGGCGGGCATCCGCGACGTGCTGCTCATCTCGACGCGCGCGGACGGGCCGCTGTTCGAGCGGCTGCTCGGGGACGGCTCGCAGTGGGGCATGCGTATCCGCTACGCCGTGCAGCCCGAGCCGCGCGGCATCGCGCAGGCGCTCGTGATCGGCGCCGAGTTCATCGGCGCGGATGCCGTGTGCCTGGTTCTCGGCGACAACCTCTTCTACGGGCACGGGCTGCCGGAGCAGCTGCGCTCCGCCGCGGCGCGCGACAGCGGCGCGACGGTGTTCGCCTACTACGTGCGCGACCCCGAGCGTTACGGCGTGGTCGAGTTCGACGCCACCGGCAAGGCGGTGGGGCTCGAGGAGAAGCCGGCGGCGCCGCGCTCGCATTACGCCGTGACGGGCCTGTACTTCTACGACGCCGGGTGCGTGGCGGTGGCGCGTGCGCTCAAGCCCTCGGCGCGCGGGGAGCTCGAGATCACCGACGTCAATCGCGCCTACCTCGTGCGCGGCTCGCTGCGGGTCGAGGTGCTCGGCCGTGGCGTCGCCTGGCTCGACACCGGCACGCATGCGTCGCTCCTCGCGGCTGCCAACTTCGTCGAGACCGTCGAGGCGCGGCAGGGGCTCAAGATCTGCTGCCCGGAGGAGATCGCCTTCCGCCAGGGCTTCATCGATCGCGCGCAGCTCGCGCGCCTCGCCACGGCCTTGAAGCATACCGGGTACGGCGAATACCTCGAGAGCGTGCTCCAGGAGCGGGTGTTCTGATGCGCGCCACGGAGCTGCCGCTCCCCGGCGTGCTGCTGATCGAGCACCGGGTGTTCGACGATGAGCGCGGCGCCTTCTTCGAGAGCTGGAACGAGCGCGACTTCGCCGCCCTCGGCATCGGGGCGCGCTTCGTGCAGGAGAACGTCAGCCGCTCGCGCGCTTTCGTGCTGCGCGGCCTCCACTACCAGATCCGCCAGACACAGGGAAAGCTGGTGCGCGTGCTCGCCGGGGAGATCTTCGACGTGGTCGTGGACCTGCGCCGCTCCTCGCCGGCGTTCGGCCGGAGCTGCACCGTGCAGCTCGACGCCGCGGGCGCGCGCTCGCTGTGGGTGCCGTCCGGTTTCGCGCACGGATTCCTCGCACTCGCCGGGGAGACGCGCGTTCAGTACAAGGTGACCGACTACTGGTCGCGCGAGGCCGAGCGGACGCTCAGGTGGGACGACCCCGCGCTCGGCGTCCGCTGGCCCCTGCCCGCAGGCGTCGAGCCGCTGCTCTCGGCCAAGGATCGTGACGGCGCGCCGCTCGCGCGCGCGGAGTGCTTTCCGTGAGAGTGCTCGTCACGGGCTCTTCCGGGCAGCTCGGGCGCGCGCTCGCGGCCGCGGCGCCTGCGGGCACGGTGCTCAGGGCCTGCACGCACGCCGAGCTCGACATCGCGCAGGAGGCCGCGGTGCGCGCGGTATTCGCCGATTTCGTGCCCGAGCTGGTGATCAACGCCGCGGCCTTCACCCGTGTCGAGGACGCCGAGCGTTCCCCCGAGGACGCGGCGCGCGCCAACGCCACGGGACCTGAGGTGCTGGCCGCCGCCTGCCGCGGCGCCGGCGCCTGGCTCACGCACGTGTCCACCGACTTCGTTTTCGATGGCCGGCAGAGCCATCCCTACGGCGTCGGGGCGAGCGCCGCTCCGCTCTCGGTCTATGGCCGCACCAAGCTCGTGGGCGAGAGCGCGGTCAGGCGCGAGCTCGGCGAGCGCTGCTCGGTGGTGCGTGCCTCGTGGCTCTACAGCGCCGCGGGCGGCTTTGCGGCACGCATGCTCGCCCTGATGAAGAGCGCCCCGGAGCTGCGCGTCGTGAGCGACCAGGTGGGCGCGCCCACGCACGCCGCCGGTCTCGCCGGGGTCCTGTGGGCGCTGAGCGTGCGCCGCGCGGCGGGCCTCTGGCACTGGTGCGACTCGGGGGTCGCGAGCTGGTACGACTTTGCGGTCGCCATCGCCGAGGAAGCGGTGCACTTAGGGTTGCTCGCCGGCGCGCCCCCCATCGTCCCGATCGGCACCGCCGACTACCCCACCGCGGCGGCGCGCCCGGCCTACAGCGTGCTCGACAAGCGCGCCACCGAGAGGCTCCTCGCCCTCACGGCGCCGCATTGGCGCGTCGCGCTGCGCGCGACGCTCGCCGCCGCGGGCCCAGGTGGTGCACGGCCGTGAGGCGGCTGCTGGTCACCGGCGGAGCCGGCTTCATCGGCGCAAACTTCTGCCATTACTGGTGCGCGGCGCATCCGGGCGATCGCGTGGTGGTGCTCGACGCCCTCACCTACGCGGGCAATCTCGCCAGCATCGCGCCGCTCATCGACGCCGGCGCCCTCCGCTTCGTGCGCGGCGACATCGGCGAGCGCGAGCGCGTCACCGCGCTCCTCGCGGAGGAGTCGCTCGGCACGATCGTGAACTTCGCCGCCGAGTCGCACGTCGACCGCTCCCTCGAGGACCCGGCGCGGTTTCTGCGCACCAACGTGCTCGGCACCCAGGCGCTGCTGGATGCGGCGCGCACGGCCTGGGGCCAGGATGCCGGGCAGCGCGGCTGCCGCTTCCATCACGTGTCGACGGATGAGGTCTACGGCTCGCTCGCGCCCACGCAAGCCGCCTTCAGCGAGAGCACCCCCTACTCGCCTAACTCCCCGTACGCCGCCAGCAAGGCCGCGGCGGATCACCTGGTGCGCGCCTACGCGCACAGCTTTGGCCTCCCGGTGACGATCAGCAACTGCTCGAACAACTACGGGCCGTTCCAGTTCCCGGAGAAACTGCTGCCGCTCTGCATCCTCAACCTCCTCGAGGGCCGCCGGCTGCCGATTTACGGCGACGGCCTGCAGATCCGCGACTGGCTGCACGTGAGCGATCACTGCCGCGCGCTCGAGCTGATCCTGACAAAATCCGCGCCCGGCGAGACCTGGAACATCGGCGGCTCGACCCAAGACCCGAACCTGGTGGTGGTGGGCACGGTGTGCGACCTGGTCGACGCGGCCTTTGCGGCCGAGCCGGCGCTCGCGGCGCGCTTCCCGCGCAGCGCGCCGGCGCAGGGACGCTCCGCGCGCACCCTCATCGAGCATGTGCGGGACCGGCCGGGACATGACCGGCGCTACGCCGTCGACTCGGGCAAGATCGCCCGCAGTCTCGGCTTCCGCGCCGCCACCGCGCTGCGGGCCGGGCTCGAGACTACGGTGCGCTGGTATCTCGACCACGAGGCCTGGTGGCGCGGCATCGTGAGCGGCGAGTACCGGCAGTGGTACGCTCGGCAGTACTCTCAGGCGGAGCGCACGTGACAGCCGACCTCACTTCGGAGCCGAACGAGGCGCAGCGTGCGGCGCGCGCGCTGTACCGGCGGGCGCGGCTCAGCTCGCTCCTCGGACGGCGCAGCGAGGCCCTGGCCCTGTGCCGCGAGGCGGTGGATCGCGCCGACTACTCGCGCGCTTACACGCTGCTGTCGCGGCTGTCGCTCCCCGGTGAGGATTATTTCCGCGTGCTGGCACGCATTCACCGCTATCTGCGCCCGCGCACGTATCTCGAGATCGGCGTCTCGCGCGGCGATTCGCTCGCGTGCGTGCTGCCCACGACGCAGGTGCTGGGGATCGATCCTGAGCCGAAGCTCGCCGCGGCGCCGCCCGCCAACGTCAGGATCTACCGCGAGACCAGCGACGATTTCTTCGCCAGGTACGCACCACGCGCCGAGCTGGGCGGGCAGCCGGTGGAGCTCGCGTTCATCGACGGCATGCACCATTTCGAATACGCGCTGCGCGACTTCATCAATGTCGAGCGCGCATGCTCGAGGAGCTCGGTGATCCTGATGCACGACTGCTACCCGCTCGATGAGCGCACGGCGCAGCGCGAGCAGGTCACGGGCTTCTGGAGCGGCGACATCTGGCGGCTGATGCTGCTGCTGCGCGAACGGCGCCCCGATCTCGTGGTGCGCACCATCGCAACGGCGCCGACCGGGCTCGGCATCGTCCTGAACCCCGACCCCAGCTCGCACCTGCTCACGGACCGGCTCGATGAGCTGATCGCCGCATACCTTGCCCGGGACTTCAGCGTGCTCGCCGCCGCCAAGCCCGAGGCGCTCGGCCTGCTCGAGAACCGCTGGCCGGTGATCCGCGAGCTCATCGATTCGCGCATCCGGGACTGAGCGCGCAGCGCAATGGCCGCCCAGGGCTTGCGCGCAGCAGGACAGCGCAGCGCAATGTCCGATGCGAGCCCGACAACTAGGTGGATCGCACCAGGTCCTCGAGCCGGGCGCGCCACGCCCGCAGGTGCAGCAGCGTCTTCTTGCGGATGCGCACGATGAATTTGAGATGCTCGATGAGGCGCATCAGGGCCGGCGCCGCCCACGGCGGAATGCCCGGGCGGAACACGTGGCCCGTGGCGAGGGTGCGCGAGCCGCGGAAGTTCGGGTACATGCGCCTGACCTGCGCGAGCTCCGCGCCCGGATCGACGCCCATCTCGGTGAGCTTGCGGTAGAAGGCGGTCGGGCGGCCGTTCCCGGTGCGGGTGTGGTCCATGCCGACCGCATCCACCACATAGATGGGGTGTCGTCCGCCGATCGTTCCGGCCCAGGCGAGATCGTTTCCCCAGGTGCTGCGCGTCATGCCGAAGGTCGGCAGCAGCTCGGCCAGAGCCGCCTGCGAAAAGCACGGCGCCATCACCTCGACGAAGCTCACCCGGCGCAGCAGGCACACGGGGTTGCGCACCAGCGCGTTGATGGTGGTATGCGTGAACCAGCGCAGCGCCGGCTGCGAAAGATAGGTGCCGTAACGCTCGCAGAGCGTGAAGAAGCGCGACAGATCCCCGGGCCTCAGGTATACGTCGTCGTCGAGCAGCATTACGTAGCTGTACTCGCGATATTCCGGCCGCTCGCGCGCGAACTCGAGAAAGCCGTCGAGCTTGTTGAAGCCGCCGTGGGAGTAGAACTCGGCGAGCGCTTCGCTGGGCGGAGGGATGTACCAGGAGACGCAGCAGTCCCAGTTGCGTGCGGGGTCCTCTCCGATCAGGCGGCCGTGAAGCGAGGCGGCCCCGGCGCGCACGAATGCGAGGAAGGGCCTGTGCGCGGCCGGCGCCGCCATGACGCCGCTCAAGAGGCCGGAGCAGGAGGCGTGCGCGGCTCCGTAACGCCCCTCACTCCTGAGTCTCGCGGGGCTTCCACGCCTGCGCCAGCTCCTGCTGCTTGCGCGGCGGCACCGGATCGTAGTGGCTCAGCTCCATGGTGTAGGCGCCCTGCCCGCCGGTGAGGGCCTTGAGCCGCGACTGGTACTCGGAGATCTCCGCGAGCGGCACCAGCGCCTGCAGCGTCGCGCGCTGGCCGGGGAGCGTGTCGCTGCCCGAGATGCGCGCCCGCTTGGTGGCGAGATCCCCGGTAATGTCGCCGATGGCGCTCGCGGGCGCCGTGATCTCCATGCGCATGATCGGCTCGAGCACGATGGGCGTCGCCTTCTGCAGCGCGTCCAGAAACGCCTTGCGTCCCGCGGACACGAAGGCGACCTCCTTGGAGTCGACCGGATGATGCTTGCCGTCGTAGACGGTGACGCGTACGTCCTGGATCGGAAAGCCCGCGAGCGCGCCCTCGGCCAGCACCTGCCTCACGCCCTTCTCGACGGCGGGAATGTACTGCCCCGGAATCGCGCCCCCGACCACATCGTCGACGAACTCGAAGCCCGCGCCGCGCCCGAGCGCCTCGACCTTGAGAAACACCTCGCCGAACTGTCCGGCGCCGCCGGTCTGCTTCTTGTGCCGGCAGTGCCCGTCGGCGGGCCGGGTGATGGTCTCGCGGTAAGGAATGCTCGGCGGGTGGGTCTTCACGTGTACGCCGTAGCGCTCGGTCATGCGCTCGAGCAGCACCCGCAGGTGAAACTCTCCCATGCCGTACAGCACGGTCTCGTTCACCGCGGCGTTGTGCTCGATGCGTACGCACGGATCCTCGGCGGTGAGCTTGTGGAGCGTGTCGGCGAGCCGCTGTTCGTCCCCGCGACGGTCGGGCTCGATCGCGAGCCCGAGCATCGGCGGCGGGAAGGTCACGGGCTTCAAGTGATACTGATCCTCGTCGTGCGAGTCGTGCAGCACCGCATCGAGATGCAGCTCGTCCACCTTGGGAGTGGCGACGATGTCGCCCGGGCCCGCCTCGGATATCTCGGTTGTGTCCTTGCCGAGCAGACTGAAGAGGTGCGCGATCTTCACCGGCTTGCGCGCATCGCCGACGAACAGCTGGCTCCCCTGGCGTACCGTGCCCTGGTGCACGCGCAGGACGCCGAGCTTGCCGACGTAGGGGTCGATGCTCACCTTGAAGGCGTGCGCAATGACGTGTCTGGCCGCATCGGGGGTGACCGGGACGCGCTCGGCGTCCTCGCCCGTGCCCTTCAGGAAGGGCGGCGGGTTGCCCTCGGCCGGATTCGGCATGAGCCGCACGATGGTCTGCAGCAGCTCCGGGATCCCCGCGCCGGTCTCGGCCGAGGTGAAGCACACCGGCACGAGGTGGCCCTCGCGCAGCGCCTGCTCGAAGGGATCGTGCAGCTGCTCGGGCGAGAGCTCCTCGCCCTGCTCGAGATAGAGCGCCATGAGCTTCTCGTCGAGCTCGACCACCTGGTCGATGATCTGGGTGTGGGCGGCCTCGACCGAGGAGAAGTCCGCCGCGCGGCCGTGCGGCTGGAAGAAACAGTCCACCACCGAATCGCCTCCGCCGGCAGGGAGATTGAGCGGCAGACACTCGGTGCCGAAGGCCTCGCGCAGGTCCGCGAGCACCTGCGCGCAGCGCGCATCGCGGCTGTCGATCTTGTTGACGATGATGAGCCGGCACAGCCCGCGCTCGCGCGCGAAGTCCATGAGGCGCTGGGTGAGGGTGTCGGGTCCGCTCACGGCGCTCACCACGATGGCGACCGCCTCGACCGCCTCGAGCACGGAGAGCGTCTTGCCGAGGAAATCCGGGTACCCCGGTGTGTCGATGAGGTTGATGCGGGCGCCGTCGGTCGCAAAGCTGCAGATCGCGGTGTCGAGCGAGTGCTGCAGGCGCTTTTCCTGGGGGTCAAAATCCGAGACCGTCGTGCCGCGCGCGAGGTCGCCGCGGTTGCGGATCGCCCCGGCCTGCAGCAGCAGCGTCTCAGTGATCGAGGTCTTGCCTGCGCCGGCAGGTCCTACCAGCGCAATATTTCTGATGCCCGAAGTCGCGTACCCCATGGCGGATGCTCCCGGATCTTTGCCTTGTTCGACGCCCGCTTAAGGAGCATCACCGGTGCCTCAAAGCCTACTCTTGGGCAATACCGGCGGCTACTCGGCGCGAGTACCATGCGACAGAAGGCGGCGCCTGTTGCCGCCAGGAGCCCTTGCAGCCATGAGCGACAGACGGCCGGAGGCCCCGCGACAACGCCCGAGGAACGAGAGGGTTCAGCGGCAGCTGGACGAGGCGCTGGAGGACAGCTTTCCCGCGAGCGATCCGGTCTCGATCGTGACCTCGCAGCACGAGGAGGATTGGGGAGGCGAGGCCGAGGAGCAGGATATGGGCCAGGCGCCCGGCACTAAGGAGCCGTCAACTCCAAAGTCGAGCCGGCCTGATTGACGGTCGTGAGGACGATCGGCCGCCGCCATACGCGTTGCAGGTAGTCGAGCACCTTTCGGCTGCGCTCGAGGTCGAGCCCCCGCCCGTCGGTCGCGCTGTCGTGCGTGAGCTCGAGCGTGCCGTCGGTGCGCACATGGTGCGCGGAGACGACCGGCGCGCCGAAGTTGTACTTGGGCGAGAGCAGCGCCTCGTGCAGCGCCGTGAGATCCGGCTCGAGCACCTTGATCTGGCCGTCGCTACGCGCGCTGTAGCGGAAGAGGCCGAGCTCGTCGGCCAGCTCGCGGGTGAGGTGGTTGCGCACGAACGCGAAGTCGTCGTCCTGCTCCATGATGTGGCGCGCGCCCTCGAGCCCGTCGCGCTCGACGATCTTCTCCCACATCGAGAAGCCGAGGTGATAGGGGTTGATGGAGAGCGACACCTGCGCATCGGCCGCGATCGGCCGCACCACGTCCGAGTGGCACTTGATCGCGTCCAGGTACGACTGCTGCGGAATGAAATCCGCCTCGCGCAGCAGGCGCGCGTGCCAGTATGACGCCCAGCCCTCGTTCATGATCTGCGTGGCGAACACCGGATAGAAATAGAAGGATTCCTCGCGCACCGCCAGGAAGATGTCGCGCTCCCAGCTCTCCATCTCGGGGGCGTAGTTCGCCACGAACCACAGCAGGTCACGCTCCGGGTGCGGCGGCACCGGGGCGCGCTTCTTGGTCTCCACGGCGCCGGCCGCGATCGGATCGAGCGCCGCGAAGCGCTTGCGGAAGGTGTCGTCGGCGAGGACCTTCGGCTCCTCGAGGTACTCCGGGTAGCGCTCGCGCCGCAGCGACTGGTCGATGTCGATGTGCTGCTCGAGGGCGAGCGCCGCATCGAGCACCGTCTCGACGCGCTGCGCACCGTGGGTCTCGATGATCTGCTGGATCGCCCGCGCGTGGTTGGCGGCGTGCTCGACGATGTGCTCGCTCACCTGCTCCTGGCAGCGGCGGAACAGCAGGTTGTTGCGCGAGAAGTCCGCGTGGCCGAGCACGTGCGCGGTCACCAGGATGTTCTCGGCGAGCCCGTTGCTGGCGGCGAGGTAGGCGTGGCCGGGATTGCCCGGGAACACCACCTCGAAGAGCCGCGAGTGGCCCATGCGCCGCTGGATGAGCTGATAGATGTAGCGCACGCCGAACGACCAGTGGGGCATGCGCACCGGCAGCCCGTAGACCGCGATCTCCATCATGAAGCTGTCGGGGACGGCTTCGAAGTCGACCGGATGAAAGGCGAGCCCCGAGCGGCTGGCGAGCTCCTCGATGCGCCGGATGTAATCGCGCCAGTCCGTGCTCATGGGGCAGCGCGCGTCATTTGTCCGCCGGGGTCTGCGCCTCGGCCGAGAAGAAGTGCCGCACCGCGCCCCAGACGTCGTCGAAGTCGTTGAGTGCGTAGCTGCCGGCGGCAACCCCGGCGCCGGTGAGCTCGGCCCAGAGCTTCCCCGTCTCGGTGGCGAGCTGGCGCGAGAGGCCCGACGAGACCTCGACGTAGCCGGTGAAACAGGTGTCGGCGGCCACCGAAGCAAGCGCCGCGCGCGCGTCCGCCGCATCACTCACCGAGTTGTCGCCGTCGGAGGCGTAGAAGAGGTAGAGGTTGCAGCGGCCGGGGTTGTAGCGGGCGTCGATGATCTCGCGCACCTTGACGAGTCCCGTCGAGGCCACCGTGCCGCCGGTGCCCGACACCTGGAAGAAGTCCGGCTCGTTGAACTCCCAGGCCTCGGTGGTATGTGCGACGAACACGGTCTCGAGCGAGCGGTACTCGCGCCGCAGTCCCTGTACCACCCAGAAAAAGAAGGTCTTGGCGAGCTTGCGGTCGCGGTCGGACATGCTGCCGGAGACGTCGAGCATGAAGAACACCACCGCGTGAATCGCCGGCTGCTTGCGCCGCGCCAGCTGCCGGAAGCGCAGGTCCTCGTCGGTAAAGGTCGGTGTGGCCCCCGGGGCTCCGCGCCGCTTCACCATCTCCTTGAAGGAGCGGCGCCGGTCGAGCCGTGAGCGCGCGCCGCGGCGGTCCCAGCCCTCGCGCGTCCAGTCGGTCTCCTCCGACGGGCCCACACGCGCCTTGAGGTTGGGAAGCTTCATCTCCTCCCACAGCCAGTCGACGATGTCGTCGACCTTGAACTCGAGCAGCAACTGCACCTCGCCCTCGTCGCGTCCGCCCGCGCCTTTTTCGCCGGGACCCTGTTGCTGCGAGGGATCGGAGAATACGTCGCCGGGCTTGGCCTTGCCTTGGCCCGCGCCCTGGCTCTCCTCGGGACGCCGCAGGCGGAAGTGATAGTGCTCGAGCATGCGCACGGGCACGCGCACGGTGCGCGCGCCGTCGTTGATGACTTCGCCGCCCGCGATGATCTCAGGCAGGTTGGCGCGCACCGCCTCGCGCACCTTCTCGTCGTGGCGCAGCCAGTCGCGTGCGCCACGCGAGAACAGCTCGTACCATTTCGCGGCGCTCAGCGGGGGTTGTCCGCCGCCTTTACCGCCCGCTTCGTCCATGGCTGCTACTGGTACTCCTTTTTTGGCGGCGGCGCTACTCCTGCGCGAGCAAGGTCGTGACGTAGCTGAGCGCTTCCTTGGCGCTGTGCTCGTCGTAGCCGTATTCGCTCACCAGGCGCTGCTGCACCACCGAGATCTTCTGGCGCGCCTCCTCGTCGGGGCGCGCGGTCGAGGTCACGAGCCGCAGCACGTCGCGGCGCTCCTCGAACAGGTACTGCTCGATGGCCTCGCGCATGCACGCATGGCTCGCGAGCTTGAACTTCTCGCCGGCCTTGAACGCCACCATCGCCTTGCGCACCACCTCCTGGCGGAACGACAGCTTGCCGGAGACCGATACCTTGATCTTCTCCTCGACCGAGCGCAGAAAGCGCTCGTCTGCCGCCCGGGTCTCGCCGGTGATCGGGTCGGTGACCTGGCGGTGGTCGAGCGAGGCTTCGACCTCGTCGAGATACTTCTCGAGCAGCTGCTGCGCCTCCTCCTCGAAGGAAGCGAACATCGCCCGGTGCACGTCCTCTTTCACCCAGCGGTTGTAGAACTCCTTGCGCGCCGTGACCAGGTGATCGATCCAGGCCTTCTTCTGCTTGGCGTCCATGCGCGCATCGCTCTCGATCGAGTCCTTGAGCGCCAGCAGCAGCTCCATGCTGGTGAGGCTGTGGGTGTTGCCGCGGGTGATGGCGTTGGAGATCGCGTTGATGACGAAGCGCGGGCTCACCCCGGTCATGCCCTCCTCGGGCGCCTCGGTGCGCAGCCGCTGCCCTTCGTTCTCGGGCATGCCCTCGACCGCCTCGCCGGCGTAGAGCCGCAGCTTCTTGGGCGTATCGAGTCCCTCGCGCTCGGGCTTGGTGAGGCGCGTGAGGATGGCGAACACCGCCGCGAGATTGAGCACGTGCGGGTCGAGATGCACGTTGCGGAATGCCGGTGCGCCCGACACCAGCTTCTGGTAGATGCGCGACTCGTCGCGATAGGAGAGCGCATAGGGGATCTTGATGATCACCATGCGGTCGAGCAGCGCCTCGTTCTCCTTCTCCTGCAGGAACTTGTGGAACTCGGCGAGGTTGGTATGGGCGAGGATGGTCTCGTCGAGGTGAATCAGCGGGAAGCGCGACACCTTGACGTTCTTCTCCTGGGTCAGGGTCAGGAGCAGATACAGGAACTCGCGCTTCACCTTCAGGATCTCGATCATCTCGAGCACGCCGCGGCTGGCGGCGTACACCGCGCCCGACCACGACCAGGCACGCGGGTCGCCCTCGTCGCCGATCTGCGCGACCTTGGCGAGATCCACCGAGCCGACGAGGTCGGCGATGTCCGCCGTGGTGGGATCGTGCGGCGCGTAGGTGCCGATGCCGACGCGCGAGGCTTCGGCGAGGAACACCCGCTCGACCGGCACGCGCACGAAGTCGCCCTCGTACTCGCGCTCGACGAAGTCGCGCGCCCAGGGCGAGAGCTCGCCCTGCACGGCGATGCCGTAGCGCTGGCGGAACTCGGCACGCAGACTCGTCGGAATCAGGTTCAGCGGGTTCTCGCGCAGCGGCGAGCCGCGGATGGCGTAGAGCGCGCCCTCGTCGGTGCGGCTGTACTCCTCGAGCCCGCGCTTAAGCAGTATCGCCACCGTGGACTTGCCGCCCGAGGGCGGCCCGAGCAGCAGCAGCAGGCGCCGGCCGACGTCGGAGCCCGCGGCGGCGGCCTTGAAGTAATCGACCACGCGCGACAGCGGCTCGTCGATGCCGAACAGCTCGTGCTTGAAGAGCTCGCGCGCGCGCACGTTCTCGGCGGCGTCGGGAACTGCGCCGCGGCCGTGCCAGCGCAGCATGTCCCAGATGTATTCGTGGCTCGAGCGCGCCAGTGCGCTCGGATTCGCCGGCAGGATGTTGGCGAGGAAATCGCCAAAGGTGCCTTCCCAGCGCTGCGCGCGGTGCAGCCGGCTGAAGGAACTCAGGGTATCGATGAAGGTGGCGCTTGTGCCGTGAGAATCCGAGTCAGCTCCGAGTGGTCGCATCGTCCTTACCCTCCGTTGAGCTCTGCAGTGACCAGTCCCTGGACGCCGGCGCCGGCCGGCCGATCCGCCTGGGTCTCAACTTAGTCCCAACGCCCCCCACAAAAAGTGACGGCCTTCCGATCCTCGTGGACTGATTACGTTAAGAGTGTCACAGCAACGGATTGTTCACGCCAGAGGCACGCGATGCCTCCACGGTGGGCAGGCGCTGCACCAGAAACGGGCCGCGGCCGCTTAAGTGGCTGATTGCAAAGCTTGCCCGAGCGTCGCGCGGCGCTCAGCGCATGCAGCGCTCGGGGTAGGCGGATTTTTTGCGGTGACGCCCGTTCCGCAGCCCGCTCCGGGGTCCACTGCACCGCCGCCGCCCGGGGCAGGCTTCGAACCACGCACCTGCCGGGGGCCCTTTTTGCGCCGGGGGCGCGAAGCGAGCAGTGGCTCTGAGTTTGGCCATCGCCGTCGCCGCTCCCCGACGCGCCCTGTCGTTATTGTGAACTGACGCACTGCGCCTGTTCCCACGCTACATATCCTCCATCACGAGGAGTTCCGCGCCGTGTTTTTGACTGACCGCGGGTGGCCTCACCTCACGGACGGAGGGGATTGATAGCTTCGTCGGTGAGCAGAAATAAGGTGGGAGACACGCCACGTGGCCAGTGCAGTATCCAGATCATCGCGTAATCCCGCCGCGGCAACGCCCGCGAGCGCCGCCGGCACTGCGGCGAGCGTCCAGCCTTCGGTCGACGTCACCGCCATCACCACCCGCGATGAGTTCCTGCTCGAGCTCGGCCAGGCGCTGGGGGGTGAGGCCTCCATCCGGCCGGTCGATTCGGTCGCCGCCGCGCTCGAGAGCCTCGGCTCCCCCGCCCGGCGCGGCCAGGTGCTGATCCTCGATGCACTGCATGCGAACGAGGTGCGCCCGGCGGTCGACGCCGTGCAGGGGCGCGCTCCGCAGGCGGTCATCCTGGTATTCGCCGCCGAGGCGCTCGAGCGGCAGGTGGCCGCGGCCGTCAAGGGCTCGAAAGTCTTCGCGGTCCTCCCCTCCTCGCCGGTCGATCCGCGCAAGACCCATGCAGTATTCGCCAGCGTGATCGAGGAAGCGGCTGCGCGCAGGAAGCGTGCGGCGCCGGCCAGGGCGCAGCCGCCGGCGCCCGCCGACCTCGAGCTCGAATCCACCCGCAGCGCCGAAGCCCTCAGGGTTCCGGGCATGAGCGGCGGCAAGGGCCGCGCGCTCTTCCTCGCCGGCGCGGTCGTGGCGGCAGCGGCGCTCGCAGCCGGCGCGTGGTTCTTCACCCGCGGCAACGGCCCGGCGCCGGCTCAGGCCCCGGCTGCGCAGCCCCAGGCGGCACCGGTGCCCGAGGCTCAGGAGCCGGCGCTCCCCCCCGGGCCGAGCGCGGACCTCTCGATCCTGCACGGTAAGGTCGACGAGCTCCTGGAGAAAGCGCGTCTCGCGATGCGCGAACGGCGCTACACCGAGCCCCCCGGTGACAATGCGCTGCTCTATTACCGCTCCGCGGTCGCGGCCAACGCCGCCAATGGCGAGGCGCGCGCCGGCCTGCAGCGCGTGGCCGGCGTGCTCGCCAGCCGCTTCGACGAGTCGCTGGCGGCAGCCCGCCTCGACGAGGCCGCGCAGAATTTCGCCAACTTCAGGGCCGCGGTGCCCGACGATCCGCGCGTGGCGGACCTCGGGGCGCGGCTTGCCAGCGCCCAGCTCACTAAGGCGGTCGCCGACGGCAACCTCGAGCGCGCCGCCGCACTGCTGCGCCAAGCGCAGCAGTCCGGCGTGCTGCCGGCCGAGCAGCTCGCCAAGTGGAAGAGCGAGCTCGCGCGGCGCCAGGACGAAACCAAAGTGCAGCACCTCGCGGGCCTCGTGGAGGACCGCATCCACGATGGCAAGCTCGTCGACCCCGCAGACGACAGCGCCAAGTACTACCTGCGGCAGCTCCTCACGGCGTACGCGTCGAGCCCCAACACGGCGCGCGCCGAGCACGACCTCGCCGGCGCCTACATGCGCAAGGCGCGTGATGCCGGGCTCGCCAGGAACGGCACGGCCGAGGAGGAGCGCTGGCTCAACGAGGCGCGCGCCGCCGGCGTGTCAGCCGCCGACATCAGCGCCCTGCAGCACGACGTCGCCGGCGCGCAGGCCAAGGCCGCCCGCGCCGAGGGTGACCGCTTCGCGCAGCTGGCACGCGAGCGCGTGCGCGACGGCCGTCTCACCGATCCCGCCCAGGACAGTGCCGCCTATTACCTGACGCAGCTGCAGTCGGCCGATCCGGACAACGCGGCTCTCGCCGCGGTCAGCCACGATCTCGCCGGCAAGCTTGTCGACCGGGCCCGCGCCGCGGTGCAGGCCGGCAAGAGCGCCGATCAGGACCTCGCCGCAGCGCGCCGCTTCGGCGCGGACCCCAAGGACCTGCAGGCCGTGCAGCAGCTCGGTACGGCGAGGACCGCGGCTGTCGATCCCGCGACTCTCGCCGCGAGTCTCAAGGCGGTGAGGACGGAGCCGCCCGAATATCCGCCGAACGCCCTCGCGCACGGCGTGAGCGGCACCGTGCTCTTGTCGTTCACCGTCGATGCCAAGGGCAATACGCGCGACGTGCAGGTGCTGCAGTCGACCCCGGCCGGCGTGTTCGATCGCTCCGCGGTGAGCGCGGTGAAGCGCTGGAGGTATGCGCCGGTGATGGTCAACGGCGCCGCGGTCGAGGTCCCCACCAAGACGCTGGTGCGCTTCGAGCTGCCGAAGCAGTAGCACGGGAGTAATCAGAATGATGCTGAGCGGCACCGAACGCCGTCGCCAACTCATCACCGCCGGTGTCGGCACGGTGCTCACACTCGTCATGGGCGCGGTGCTGTTCGTCGGCTTCCGCATCGCCACGCAGATGCGCGCCAGCATCACCGCGCTGCAGACGGCGAGCTCACTGCAGAACTATCCCGACGATATCACCCAGCAGCTCACCTCGCTGCGCGACCGGCTCGAGGCGCGTGCCTACTCCGGCCAGGCGCTCGAGGACCTGCAGGGGACCGTGCGCCGCTTCGACCGGCAGCTGAAAGAGCTCAATGCCACCGGCAACGTGCGCTCGGCCGAGCTCACGCGCGCGCTGCAGCTGTGGCACGAGTACGGCCCGGTGATCGAGCCCGTCGTCAGCTTCAACGCCCAGCCCTACGTGGACTCGGACACCTCCGGCAGCTCGTTCTCGCGCGAAGGGCGCGCGCATTACGCCGAAGTGAAGCGCGCCCAGCTGTTCGCGACCGATAACGCCAAGGTGCTCCAGGCCCAGCTGCTTACGCTCGCCACCTCGCTGCAGCACGACGCCTCGGACGCCGCCGCGCGCCTGCGCGCGCTGCTGTCGATCGGCGTGCTGGCCGCCCTGGTGCTGGCGGCGGCGGCCGCCTGGTTCCAGTTCACCCGCTCGCGCCACGAGCGCGCCGCCCGCGAGGCCCAAGAGCAGACCCGCGACATCCTCAAGACGGTGCGCGAGGGCTTCTTCCTGCTCGACGCCGACTACC
The DNA here is from genome assembly GCA_030038875.1 of Gammaproteobacteria bacterium. Classification (GTDB taxonomy): domain Bacteria; phylum Pseudomonadota; class Gammaproteobacteria; order Steroidobacterales; family Steroidobacteraceae; genus 13-2-20CM-66-19. The sequence goes on from JASHQW010000126.1 coordinate 16,555, forward strand.
GCATCGGCTCAGTGTGGTCCGAGGCCCTGACGCGCATGTTCGGGCGCGACGACTTCGCCGGACTCTCCTTCGAGGAGCTGCTCAAGGACCTGGTGCCGGCGGCGACGCTCGCCACCGCCACCAAGTACATCAAGCTGCTGTGGGGCGAGCGTGCCCACGAGAACCTGATGAAGAGCATCAACCCGCTGGGGCAGCTCGAGATCAGCATGGACAACGGGCACGGCGGCAAGGAAACGCGCTACCTGCAGTTCGATTTCCACCGCGTCATGGGGCCCGCCGGCATCAAGCACGTGCTGTGCTCCGTCGGCGACATCACCTCCAGCGTGCTGCTGGCGCGCGAGCTGCAGGAATCGCAGGACAACGCCAACGCGCAGGTCGACATGATGCTCGCGATGATGCACATCGACCCGCTGCAGCTGGTGTCGTTCCTCGACGGCGCCGAGACGGGCCTCAAGCTCGTCAACACCATCCTCAAGGAGCCGGCACGTACCGACGCCGAGTTCCGCAAGAAGCTCTCCGGGCTGTTCCGCGAGCTGCATTCGATCAAGGGCGAAGCCTCGGCGCTCAGCCTCTCGAGCATCGCCGCCCGCGTGCACGCGCTCGAGGACATCGTCACGGAGCTGAAGAAGAAGGCCGAGCTCTCCGGCAATGACTTCCTGCCGATGGTGCTGAAGCTCGACGAGCTGCTCGCGCACCTGCGCTCGGTGCGCGAGATGGCCGGGCGCCTCACCGCGCTCAAGGAAAGCGCCGCCGGCGCCGCCACCACGGCCTTCACCGCGCCCGCCCCGTCCGCCGCGGCAGCGCCGCCACCCGCGCCCGCAGCGGCGCAGCAGAGTGGCACGCGTGCGCCGCAGTACGCGCGCCGTGCGGAGGACCTGACGCCGACGCTGCACGCCCTTGCCGAGCGCCTGGCGCAGGATCACGGCAAGCGCTTTCGCCTGAAGCTCGCGGGCCTCGGCGACGTGCCGGCCCCCTACGTGGCAACGGTCAAGGACTGCCTGATCCAGATGCTGCGCAACGCCGCGGTGCACGGGATCGAGGCGCCCGAGGTGCGCCGCGCCCTCACCAAGCAGGACGTGGGCGTAGTGAGCGTCGCGTTCCAGCGCTCGGCCGAAGGTTTCGATCTGGTATTCGAGGACGACGGCGCCGGAATCGCGCCCGATTCGCTCAAGGCCGCCGCGGTGCGCCAGCAGCTGGTCACCGAGGAAGAGGCTGCCGCCATGGACACACGCACGGCGATGGCGCTCATCTTCCGCCCCGGCTTCTCCACTCAGGACGAGGTCTCCATGGATGCCGGCCGCGGCGTCGGCATGGATGTCGTGGCGCGCAGCGTCTACGCCCTCGGCGGCAAGATCGGCGTCAGCACGCACCCGGGCAAGTACACGCGCTTCAAGATCTCGCTGCCGGCCGGGCAGGCCAGCAGTACCGCGGTCGCCTGAGTCGGCGCCATGAACGCACGGCGGCCCATGAAGCTCATGATCGTCGACGACTCGAACATCATGCGCCGGCGCATCGAGCGCTCGCAGCAGTTCGAGGACCTGCAGCTGGTCGGCACCGCCGGCAACGGCGTCGAGGCGATCGAGCTGTTCAAGCGCACCGATCCTGACGTCGTCACCATGGATCTCACCATGCCGCGCATGGACGGCATCGAGTGCATCAGTCACCTGGTGGCACTCAAGCCCGAGGTGCGGATCCTGGTGGTCTCGGCGCTCGCCGACAAGGCGACCGCGGTCGAGGCGATGGAGAAAGGTGCGAATGGCTTCCTCAACAAGCCGTTTACCGACCGGCAGTTGAACGAAGCGATCGCGGAGCTGATGCGCTGATGTTGCACGAACAGGAGCTCAAGACCTTCGTCGAGGGGACGACGAACTTCTTCGAGGTCGCGGCCCAGCAGCCGGCCTCGATCGGCTCCCCGTACCTCCTGGAAGGCACGCCGCAGGTGCACGAGTACACCGGCGTCATCAATATCTCCGGCAAGCGCGAGGGTGTCGTGTTCTTCACGGCTCCCAAGGCCATGCTGACCGTGCTGCTCATGAAGATGCAGGAGAACGACTTCAGCCATGAGACCATGCGCGATCTCGTCGGCGAGGTCGCCAACACCATCTCGGGCAACGCACGCCGCGACTTCGGCCGCGAGTTTGTGATCTCGGTGCCCTCGGTGCTCTCGGGCGAGAAGCCCGAGATTCCGCACAAGCCGGGGCTGCGCTCGTTCATCATCCCGATCAACTGGCGCAGCCATTCCGCCAAGCTGGTGGTCTCCCTGACCTGACACGCCGCCGCGGACGCCGCGGCTTTACCCGGTTCGAGCACAGCGCGCCTCGCTGGCGCGGTAGCGCTACTTCGGGGCTTGCGGCAACTGCAAACCACGCGGCCATAGGAGCCACATCTCGCCCCTCTGTCGCATCTTGCCGGCCATCTCGCGCGCCTCGTCGCCGGTTCCCCAAAAGAAATCCGCACGCTGCGCGCCGCGGATTGCCCCGCCGGTGTCCTGGGCGATCACGAGGCGCTCGAGCGCTGTATCGGTCGCCGGAAACGTGGTCGCGAGGAAAACCGGTGCGCCGAGCGGTATGTAGGCGCTATCGACGGCGATGGATCGGCCCGGCGTCAGGGCCACACCTTCGGCGCCCTTCGGTCCCTCATCGGGGTTGCCGAGCGGCATCTCCTTGAAGAATACGACGCTCGGATTTGCGTCCAGCACCTCCTGCAGCCGCTCGGGATTCGCAGCGAGCCACGCGCGAATCCCCGGCATGGTCGCCTGCTCGACTGTCAAGAGGCCCTGGTCGACGAGATAGCGCCCGATGGATCGGTAGGGTTGCCCGTTCTGGTCTGCGTACTGCAGGCGGATGGTATCGCCTCCTTCCAGCTGCACGCGTCCCGAGCCCTGGATCTCGAGCGTGAAGGCATCGAGGGGACTGTCGAGCCACACGAGCTCCCGGCCACGGAGCGCGGGATCGGCTGACAGCTCCGCGCGGGTGTAGTAGGGGACAACGCGATTTCCGTCGACGAGCCTGCCGCGGACCGCTTTACCTTTAAGCTCCGGATAGAGAGCGGACAGGTCCACGGCGAGGAGGTCCGGTGGTGGAGAATAGACGGCGGTGGTGAACTCCGCGGACGGAGCGCGAGCGCCCCGCAACAGCGGCTCGTAGTAACCCGTGACGAGCCCCGCGCTCGCCTCCACAACCCTGCCCTTGCGAAGCCGATAAGCCTCGAAGTACTGCTGAAAGTAACGACGAATGTCGGCAGCCGTGGCGTCGGGTGCGAGTCCCTGCGCCGCCGTGCAGACCTCGCTCCACCCCGGCCGAAAGCGCAGATCCCGGCAGCTTCCGAGAAACACTGGCCAGGCTTCCTGGAGGGGGTCGGTGCCCCAGCCGGGAAGCTCAGCCCAGTCGATGCGCTCGTACCGAAGGACCTCGGCTGCCGGTGGCACGACCGGCGGGCATCTCGGGTTCGTGGCGCAGCCGATGAGCGCGAGCGAGCAAAGTATGGCGCCCGGGGCTGTGAAATGACCGCTCACGCCGCATCCTCGTCGGCACGCAGCCGATACCCGACCCCGGTCTCCGTGATGAGGTAGTGCGGCTGCCGTGGATCAGGCTCGAGCTTGGCCCGCAGGTTCTTGATGCACACCCGCAAGGAGCGCGAGTCGTCCTCGCGCCCCGGCCCCCACACCTCGCGGATGAGCTGACGCTGCATCACGATCGAGCCGAGCTGCCGGGCGAGGCAGCCGAGCACGCGGTACTCGAGCGGCGTCAGATGGATCTCGCCGTCGGCGCCACGCGCCGCGCGCCGCGCGAGATCGACCCGCACGTCGCCGAATCTGAGCACCGCCGAGGGCGTGGCGTGCGTCACGCGCCGCAACGCCGCGCGCAGCCGCGCGAGCAGCTCCGGGGCGCTGAAGGGCTTGGTGATGTAGTCGTCCGCCCCGGCATCGAGCGCCGCCACCTTCTGCTCCTCCATGGTTCGCGCCGACAGCACCACGATCGGCACCGGCGACCAGGCGCGCACGCGGCGGATCACCTTGAGCCCGTCGCCGTCCGGGAGCCCGAGATCGACGAGCAGCAGGTCCGGCTTGTGGCTGCGCGCTTCGATCTCGGCGCGCAGCGCGGTGTCGGCCTCGATGCAACGGTAGCCTTCGGCGGTCAGCAGCACGCGCAGCACGGCGCGGATGCCCGGCTCGTCCTCGATCACCAGCACCTGATGCATTGCCTCGGTCACGGCGACGTCCCGCGCGCGCCCGCCAGCGTGGCGGGGGCCTCCGTGAGCGGGGCCTCCTCGGTCGCCGGCAGCGTGAACACGAAGCGCGCGCCGCCGTCCTCGCGGCGCTGCGCCTCGATCTCGCCGCCGTGGGCGCGGACGATGGCCTGGGCGATCGCGAGTCCCAGCCCGACGCCGACTACGGTCCCCTCGTCGCTGCCGCGCTGGAACTTATCAAACAGCCGCGCCGGATCGCCAGGCGGAAGACCCGGCCCGTTGTCCTCGACCGATAGCTGCACGAAGTCCCCGGCCGGCACCGCCGAGACCGTCACGTGCGTTCCGGGCGGGGTGTATTTGGCGATGTTGTCGAACAGATTGGACAACAACTGGACGATGAGCGTGGCGTCGACCCACACCGGTGGCAGGTCCGGCGGCAGGCGCGTCTCGACGTGGTAGCCCGCGAGGCGCTCCTGGTAACGCGTCAGGGCGCTGCCTACCAGGTCGTCGAGCGTCTGCCAGTCGCGTCGCAGCGCGACCTGACCGGACTCGAGGCGCACCAGGTCGAGAACGTTGGACACCAGCTCCGACATCTCGTGCGCCGTGGTCTCGATCGAGCGCGCCAGCGAGACGCGCGTCGCCTCCTCCAGGGTCGCGCCGTGCTGCGCCAACGTGCTGCCGGCCCCGGCCATCACCGCGAGCGGGGTGCGCAGATCGTGTGAGATCGAGGACAGCAGCGTATTTCGCAGCGTCTCGCGCTCGGCTGCCAGACTCGACTGCACCGCGATCTCGGCGAGGTGCGCGCGCTCGATGGCGAGTGCGACCTGGCTGGCGAAAGTCTGGAGCAGGTGGCCCTGCTCCGGCAGCAGCACGCGGCGCGGGTTATCCGGCAGCACTGCCAGTACTCCCACCGTGCGCCGCTCGTCCCCGAGCGGCACGTACAGGCCGTGCGCCGCCGGCAGCGTATCGGAGCCCAGGCCCGCGCGGCGGCCGTGATCGGCGACCCACTGCGCGACTGCGAGATCGGCGCCGCGGAACGAGGTCTCCAGCGGCGGCTCGGTGGGATAGCGGAGCTTGCCGTCCGCATCGGGCAGCAGCACCGTGGCGCGGCATTGGAACACCTCCGCGACGTGCCGCACCGCCACCTGCGCCATGTTGGTGATACCGCGCGTCACCGACAGCTCGCGGCTCATGGCGTACAGGAGCGCCGTGCGCCGCTCGCGGGCTCCCGCCACGCGGGTCTGCTGGCGCACGCTCGCGGTCAGCGTCGCGATCACCAGCGCGATGGTGAAGAAGGCGGCGAAGGTAACCACGTACTGCGCGTCCGAGACCGCGAACGAGTAACGCGGCGGCACGAAGAAGAAGTCGTAAGTCGCGACGCTCAGCAGCGCCGTGAGCGCCGAGGGTCCGCGCCCGAGCCTGAGACCCGCCACCGTCACACCCAGGAGATAGATCATGACGAGGTTGGAGAGGTCGAAATGCGGATACATGAACCAGGCCACCAGTGTGCAGGCCGCGGTGATGCCGGCTGCCCAGGCATAGCGGTCCCAGCGTATGGCCGGGGATGCCGGCAGCGGCCCGGATGCGGCGCGTGCCGCCGGGGGCGTGCGTCCGGCGGAGGCGATCAGCACGAGGTCGAAACCGCGCGCGCGGCGCGCGAGCTCGGTGGCGGTCGAGGGCCGCAGCCATGCCCGCCAGCCGCGCCGTTTCGGCGCGCCGACGATGACGCGGGTGGCGTGACGCGTCTGGGCGTACTCGAGCAATGCATCCGCAGCCGAGGGGCCGTCCAGAGTCACGCTCTCGCCGCCGAGCGATTCGGCGAGGCGCAGCTCGTCGATGCGGCGGTTGCGCTGCTCGTCCGAGAGGCGCAACAGCGATGGCGTTTCCACGTACACCACGGTCCACTCGGCATCGAGCGCGTCCGCCATGCGCTTGCCCGCCCGCACCAGCTGCTCGGCCTGCTCGTCGGGGCCGACGGCGACCAGCACCCGGTCGCGGGCGGCGCGCGCCTGGGCGCGGTCGGACGGCAGCTCGCGCGAGGCCGCCTCGACCCGGTCCGCCACGCGGCGCAGCGCGATCTCGCGCAGCGCCATGAGGTTCTGCTTGCGGAAGAAGCGCTCGACGGCGGTGCCGGCCTGACTGCCGACGTAGACCTTGCCGGCGTGCAGGCGCGCGATCAGGTCATCGGGCGGCAGATCGATGAGCTCGATGTCATCGGCCTCATCGAATACGTGGTCGGGCAGGGTCTCGCGCTGGCGAACGCCGGTGGTCTGGTAGATGAGATCGTTGAGGCTCTCGAGATGCTGAACGTTGACCGTGGTCCAGATGCTCACTCCGGCAGCGAGCAGCTCCTCGATGTCCTGCCAGCGCTTCGGATGCCGCGGCGCGGGCTCGCCGCCCACGAGGTTCGAGTGCGCCAGCTCATCGACCAGCAGGATCTGGGGGTAGCGGGCGAGTGCCGCGTCGAGGTCGAATTCCTGCCGGACGATGCCGCGATAGCTCACCGGCAGCGTCGGCAGGCGCGGCAGGCCTTCCAGCAGCCGCTCGGTCTCGATCCGCCCGTGCGGCTCGACGTAGCCGACCACCACGTCGGTGCCCGAGGCGCGCATGTTGCGAGCCGCCTCCAGCATCGCGTACGTCTTGCCGACGCCGGCCGAGGCACCGAAGAAGATCCGCAGCCGGCCGCGCTTCTCGCGCGCCTCCTCGGCCTTGACTCGCTCGAGCAGCTGGTCGGGGTCAGGCCGGGCTTCGGCCATGTCAGGTCATTTCAGCGCGTCGAGTGCCAGGTTGAGCTCCAGAACGTTGACGCGCGGCTCACCGAGAACTCCCAACAACCTACCCTCGGTATGCGCGGCAATCAATGCCCGCACGCGGGCCGCCGGCAAGCCCCGGGCTCGCGCCACCCGCCCCGCCTGGTAGTCGGCGGCCGCGACGCTCTCCTCGGGATCGAGGCCGCTGCCCGAGGCGGTGATGAGATCGACCGGAATCGGAGCCCTGTTGCCGGGGTCCGCGGCGCGCAGCGCATCGATGCGCGGCTTGATGGCATCGATCAGAGCCGGATTCAGGGGCCCGAGATTCGAGCCGCTCGAGCCGGTGCCGTTGTAGGGCTGCGGCGTCGTGGCCGAGGGGCGGCTCCAGAAATACTTCGGATCCGTGAAGCTCTGCCCAATCAGCGTGGAGCCGATCGGTTTGTCATCCTTGAGGATCAGGCTGCCGTTCGCCTGGCGCGGGAAAAGCGCCTGTCCGATCCCGGTGACCACGAGCGGATAGACGATGCCGCTGACACCCGAGAGGATCACGAAGAGGACGATCGCTGGACGGAAGAGTGAGGTCATGTGCAGATCCCCGGAGCGTCAGACGAGGTGCCCCATCGCGAGCGCCATATCGATGACTTTGATGCCGGCGAAAGGAATCACGATGCCTCCCAGGCCGTAGACAGCCAAGTTGCGCCGGAGCAGCACGGCTGCACCCAGTGCCCGGTACTTCACGCCCTTCAGGGCCAGCGGGATCAGCGCGACGATGATCAGCGCATTGAAGATGACCGCTGCCAGGATGGCTGAGAAGGGACTCGCCAGACGCATGATGTTGAGCGCGTCGAGCTGCGGATAAGTCGTCGCGAATGCCGCCGGAATGATGGCAAAGTACTTGGCGACGTCGTTGGCGATACTGAAGGTCGTGAGCGAGCCGCGCGTCATCAGCATCTGTTTGCCGGTCTCCACGACCTCGATGAGCTTGGTCGGGTTGGAATCCAGGTCGACCATGTTGCCGGCCTCCTTGGCCGCCTGCGTGCCGGTGTTCATCGCCACCGCCACGTCCGCCTGCGCGAGTGCCGGCGCGTCGTTGGTGCCGTCGCCGGTCATCGCCACCAGCCGCCCCTGCGACTGATGCTCGCGGATGAGTTTGAGCTTGGCTTCCGGGGTCGCCTCGGCCAGGAAATCGTCGACGCCCGACTCGGCGGCGATCGCCGCCGCGGTAAGCGGATTGTCGCCGGTGATCATCACCGTCTTGATGCCCATGCGGCGCAGCTCGCCGAAGCGCTCGCGGATACCGCCCTTGACGATATCCTTGAGCTCTATGATGCCAAGCACGCGCGGACCGTCGCTCACGAGCAGTGGCGTGCTGCCGCGGCGCGCGACCTCGTCCACCGTGGTCTGCACGGCGCGCGGAAATGCCTGCCCGAGCCGCTCGACCTGGCGGCGGATGGCATCGGCGGCGCCCTTGCGCACCTGGCGCGCGCCGATGTCGACACCGCTCATGCGGCTGTGTGCCGAGAACGGCACGAAGGTCGCATGGAGCGACGCCAGATCGCGCTCGCGTAGGCGGAAGCGCTGCTTGGCGAGCACGACGATGCTGCGTCCTTCCGGTGTCTCGTCTGCGAGCGAGGCGAGCTGGGCGGCGTCCGCGAGCTCCTCCTCGGTGACACCCGCCGCCGGGATGAAGACCGCCGCCTGGCGGTTGCCGAGCGTGATGGTGCCGGTCTTGTCGAGCAGCAGCACATCCACGTCGCCTGCGGCCTCGACGGCCCGCCCGGAAGTGGCGATTACGTTCGCCTGCATCATGCGGCTCATCCCCGCCACGCCGATCGCAGACAGCAACCCGCCGATGGTGGTCGGAATGAGGCATACGAGCAGTGCGATCAGCGCGGTGATGGTGATCGGCGTCCCGAGCTTGGCGACCATCACGCTGTAGAGCGAGTACGGCAGCAGGGTCGCCGTCGCAAACAGGAACACGAGCGTGAGCGCCACGAGCAGGATGGTGAGCGCGATCTCGTTGGGCGTCTTCTGCCGCTTGGCACTCTCGACCATCGCGATCATGCGATCGATGAAGGTCTCGCCCGGGTTAGCGAGGATGCGCACGATCAGCCAGTCCGACAGCACGCGCGTTCCACCGGTCACCGAGGAGAAGTCCCCGCCGGACTCCCGGATGACCGGCGCGGATTCGCCGGTGATCGCGCTCTCGTCCACGGACGCCGCGCCCTCGATGACCTCGCCGTCGCCGGGGATGAAGTCGCCCGCCTCCACCAGCACGACGTCGCCCTTGCGCAGCAGGTCACCGCGCACCCGCGTCTGGCGCGTGCGGTCGGCGGCGTCGGCCAGTTTCTTGGCCATCACCTCCTGCTTCAGGCCGCGCAGTGCCGCGGCCTGCGCCTTGCTGCGCCCTTCGGCGAGCGCCTCGGCGAAGTTCGCGAACAGCACCGTAAACCACAGCCAGATGGCGACGTTCAGGATGAACCAGGCCGGCGCCTCGCCCTTGCCGGCGAGCGCCTGCACCCACAACACCGTCGTCAGGATGCTGCCGATGTAGACGACGAACATCACGGGGTTGCGCCACTGCACGCTTGGTGAGAGCTTGCGAAGCGAATCGAGCACCGCCGGCCACATGAGCGTGCGGTCAAACATCGACAGGCGCCGCCGCGTGCCTCCGGGCGGCCGCGCAGCAGCCGCCAGCTCCACACCGCGCACGGCGGCCGCCGGCGACATTGCGGCCGAGGCTGGGTGAGCGGAGTTGCGCGTGAGTTCAACCATGTGAGCCACCCCAGAGCATCAGATGTTCGACGATCGGCCCGAGCGCCAGAGCGGGAACGAAGGTGAGCGCTCCGACGAGCAACACCGTGCCGATCAGCAGGACGACGAAGGTCGGCCCGTAGGTCACCATCGTGCCGGACGTGACCGGCACGCGTTTCTTGGCCGCGAGCGAGCCGGCGATTGCCATCACGGCCACGATCGGCCAGTACCGTCCCAGCCACATCACGAGTCCCAGCGCCGTGTTGTAGAACACCGTGTTGGCGGAAATGCCTCCGAATGCGCTGCCGTTGTTGTTGCTCGCGGAGACGAAGGCGTAAAGGATCTCCGAGAATCCGTGCGCCCCGGGATTGGCGACGCCTGCCTGGCCCGCTGCGACGCTCACGCCCACGGCGGCTCCGAACAGCACGATGAAGGGCATGACGAGGATGGCCACCGAGCTCATCTTCATCTCGAAGGACTCGATCTTCTTGCCGAGATATTCGGGAGTGCGTCCGATCATGAGCCCGGCGATGAACACTCCCACGATGGCGAAGATCAGCATGGAATAAAGCCCCGTACCGACACCGCCGAATACGACCTCACCCAACATCATGTTGAACAGCGGCACGAAGCCACCCAGGGGCGTGAATGAATCGTGCATCGAGTTCACGGCCCCGCAGGAGGTGCCGGTCGTGACGGTGGCAAACAGCGAGGAGGCGGCGATGCCGAAGCGCGCCTCCTTGCCTTCCATGTTGCCGCCGGGCTGCAGCGCGCTCACGGTCTGGTCGACGCCGAGCTTGCCGACCAGGGGGTTACCCGTCTGCTCGCTCACGAGGGCGACATTGACCATTACCAGGAACAGGATCGTCATCGCCGCGAGCACCGCCCAGCCCTGGCGCGTGTCGCCCACCATGCGCCCGAAGGTATAGGTGAGAGAGGCGGGGATGAGGAGGATCGCCAGCATCTCGATGAAGTTCGAGAGCGCGGTCGGGTTCTCGTAGGGATGCGCCGAGTTCGCGTTGAGAAATCCGCCACCGTTGGTGCCGAGCTCCTTGATGGCCTCCTGCGAGGCGATCGGCCCCATCGGCAGCGTCTGTGTCCGGGTGGTCACGTTCTCCATCACCGGGTTGCCCTGGGCGTCCTTGACCGGATTGCCGGCGGCATCGACCTTCGGTTGCTGGTACTCGAGGGTCTCGAGGGTGGTCACGTCCTTGTAGGCACTGAAGTTCTGCAGCACACCCTGACTCAGCAGCAGCACGGCGATGAGCGCCGCGAGCGGCAGCAGCACGTACAGAGTCGAGCGGGTCATGTCGACCCAGAAGTTGCCGATGGCTTCCGCGCCGTGGCGCGCAAACCCGCGGATCAGGGCGATCGCGACCACGATGCCGGTCGCGGCCGAGAGGAAATTCTGCACGGCGAGCCCGGCCATCTGGCTCAGGTAGCTCATGGTCGACTCACCCGAGTATCCCTGCCAGTTGGTGTTCGTAATGAAGCTGACGGCCGTATTGAAGGCGGAGTCCGGAGCGACGTTGGCGAAGTGCTGTGGGTTCAATGGCAACCACAGCTGCAGGCGCTGCAGGGCGTAGACCATGAGCGCGCCGAGGGTATTGAACACGAGAAGCGCGAGGGTGTACTGCTTCCAGCCCATCTCCAGGGCAGGATTGATGCCACACAGCCGGTAAATCCAGCGCTCGATTGGTGCGCCCACGCGCAGCGGCCAGATCGGGCGTCCCTCCATGACGTTCGCCATGTAGAGGCCGAGCGGTTTCACGCACAGGAGCCCCACCGCGAGAAACACGATGATCAGGATCTGGGATGCGGCGGTCATCAGAACTTCTCCGGCCGGAACATCGCGTACAGGAGGTACACGAAGAGGCCGAGGGTGAGCAGCCCGCTCACGACGTAGATGGCGTTCATTCGATACCCCTGAGCCGGGAGATGGCCGATGTCACCCAGTGGGTGACGCCGTACAGGACCAGGATCACGACGAGAAAGATGATGTCCATGAGGTCGGCCTTTCGTAACAGGACACGAGCGCCGCCGGCTGCGGACCCACAATCGCCCGGAGGCTGCAGCCGGGCCGCCGTCCCAGCAATCCGTACTTCGCGCAGCCTGAGCCGCGCTGCTCCGGCCCAGGAAAGCGCCGCCGCGGACGCCCAGGGGCACGGTGCGTTGCGGCTAAGAGACCCGCAACGCTAGCCGCTGCACGGTGAAGGGGCTGTTAATAAAACGCGCAGCGCTCCGGCCGGTGCAGGCCGGGGCGAAATGTGACGGCTGCACTGTCGCCGGCGGCGGTTTTCGCGCGTCATAAGGGGCCGTGAGGGAGAGCTGTCTCAATCCTGTCATCAGTCGCCGGCATGCTTGGCACGCACCGGCACCCCTGCCCCGTGCCGCGAGCCAAGGCCCGTGATACAAGCGAGTTCGCTGGCCGTCATCACGCTGCGCCGCGAAGTGGCGGCGCGTTATGCCAGGATCAACCGGCTGTGGCGCACCGCGCACAACGCCTATCGGCGGCTCCACGAGGCGCCGGTCCACGACCTCAGCGCACTGCGCGACGCTGCGCGGCGGCTCGATCAGCTCGACCGTGGGCGCGCGGCGCTCCTCAGGGACCTGAAAGCCCTGGCGGATTGAGTTCTCTGATGCTGAGCCGGCAAAAACCACGCTTTTTGCCGGCGGCAATCGAAGAGATGTCCGACGAAATCACTTCCTGTGATTTCGTCCAATGAACTACCGGCGTCCGCCGAGCACACGCGCCGGCAGCAGAATGATCGCCCGCAGCAGCTCGAACACCCCCTCGACGGCGAGGCCCACGAGCCTGAAGGGCAGCAGCAGCATCCATACGACCGGGTACAGGACGAGCGCGGCGAGCGCCAGCGGCCAGCAGACGACGAGCAGCAGCAGCCAGAGCAGAAACGCGGCCATTTGACGACCCTCGGGCGACGCGCCACAGTCACAGGGCGATGCGCGCCATTTGTATAGCACATGACGATTGATCGGGCATTCCGGGCGCCACCGGCCCTCGCTCCCGGGGCGCGGGTCGCCGTCATCGCTCCCGCCAGTGCCTTCGACCGCGCCTCCTTCGAGAGCGGGCTCGCCCTCGTCGGCGCGCGCTACGACGTGCGTTACCGGCCCGCGATCTTCGAGCGTCACCGCTATCTCGCCGGCTCCGACAACCGGCGGCACGAAGAGCTCGCGGAGGCGCTGCTCGATCCCGCGATCCGGGGAGTGTTCTGCGCGCGCGGCGGGTACGGCGCGACGCGGCTCCTCACACGACTGGCGGCGATCGGACCCGTGGCACCGAAGCCCCTGGTGGGATTCTCCGACATCACGGCACTGCATCTTTGGCTGCAGAGCCGCGGGGTGATGAGCATCCACGGTCCGGTGCTCACGCAGCTCGGCCTCCTGCCCGAGGCGACGCGGCAGCGGCTGTTTCAGCTACTGGAATCCGCCGCGCCGGCGCCGGCGCTCACCGCCAGCGACACCTACGTGTCCGGCGTGGCCGAGGGACCGCTGCTCGGCGGCACTCTCTCGGTGGTGACGCGGCTGCTCGGCACGCCCTATCTGCCCTCGCTCGAGGGCGCGATCCTGCTGCTCGAGGACGTGGGCGAGCGGCCCTATCGGCTCGACCGCATGTGGACCCATCTCGAGCTCGCCGGCGTATTCCGCCAGGTGCGCGGCATTGCGCTCGGCTCGTTCACCAACTGCGAGGAGAAGAACGCCGATTACAGCGCCGCCGACGTGCTGTGCGAGCTGGCACAGGCCACGGGGCTGCCGTGCGTAGCGGGGTTTCCGGTCGGGCACGGCGCGGTGAACGAGCCGGTGCCTCTCGGTGCACGCGCGCGCCTCGATGCCGTCGCGCGCACCCTCACGTTCCTTGAGCCCGCAGTCGCTTCCTGATGCGCAGCCGGCGAAAGCCCATGCGCCGACCTTGCCACGGAGTGCTCGGCTGCTGAGGTGATCGTGGCGGATGCACATCGAGCCCCGCCTTTCGCCGGCGGCAATCGAAGTGATGTCTGCCGGAATCGCTTCCTGCGATTCCGGCCCAATTGACTATTCCAGGCGCCTGACAGCGACCGAGAGCAGTGCGCCTCCGTCGGCGCGCTCGATGCTGAACTCTATCGGACGGCAGCAGACTTCGCAGTCCTCGATGTACGCGGCATCGTCGGCCGTCATGTCGACGCGCGTCTCGAGGCGTTCGCCGCACCAGGGGCAGCGCACGGCGACGAATTCCTCGGGCGCGAGATTCCCGGACCGGTCCGTGCCTGGTTCGTACACAGGCTCGAGCCCGTAGAGCCGATCGACGCTGTCCGCGTCGAGACGTGTGATGCGTCCCTTGAGGGTCTCGAGCTCCATGGCCTTGCGCCGGGTCATCGTGCGAGGATACGCCAATATGGGGAAAGTCCATGCTTGGCTGCTCGCATGTGCGGCGGCGGCCCTCGCGGGCTGCGCGGGGGGCCCGAAGGCCGAGACGCCCGCCGGTGTGAACCTCGCGGGCAACTGGAAGCTGAATCACGCCTTGAGCGACGACCCGCAGCAGGTGATCGCCAAGATGCGCTCGCAGGCCGCCAAGATCATCGCGCGAGCGAGCAGCGGCGCGGACGAAGTCCCGCAGGGCGGCCGTGGCCGTGGTGGCCGCGGCGGTGCGGGTGGTACGGGCGGTGCGGGCGACACGCAGCCACCGGAGGTGAATCCGGCGCTCACGCCTGATGAGCCCTCTCCCGGCGGCCGCGGCGCGCAGCGCCCGGACCCGCTGCGATACTCACCCATGATGCACGCGCTCTCGGCGGCGATCGCGCGCGGCGATTTCCTCACCGTGCGCCAGTCGAGCGAGCAGCTGGTGTTCGACTACGGCGCGACGGTCCGCAGCTTCACTCCCGGCGCGCATAGCGTCGTCTCCGCCGAGATGGGCGTAGCCGACCAGATCTCGGGTTGGGAGGGACGCGAATACGTCATCACCATCAAGGCGCAGCTCGGTCCGAACATCGTGGACACGTACGGGCTCTCGGCTGACGGCCTGCGCCTGACCGAGAAACTGCGCATTGGACCTGCGGAGCTGCCGGCCGTTGCTCTGACACGCGTCTACGAGCGAACCAGCGAGACGGCGCCGCGGGCATCGCCCACGGCCGACTGAGCTTGGACGGGGCCTCCCAAGCCGGCTCGCCGCGCAGGCACGCGGGATTGGCAGCGGCGCTTCTCGCTGCGGCGTGTGCGCAGCTGCGTGCGCAGGTGCCCGCGGCACGGCCCGCCACGCCTCCGGCCTCCGCGCCGGCGGCCGAGGCGCCGCTCCCCGAGGTGGTCGTCGAGGGCCAGCATGAGGGGCCCCGCATGTGGACGGTGCACCGGGGAATTCATACGCTGTGGATCCTCGGTACCGTCACGCCGCTGCCGAAACGGATGGTCTGGCAGCCGGATGCGGTGCGGGCTGTGCTGCAGCAGTCGCAGGAGGTCGTGCCCGCCTGGCCTGCCTACGGCATCGGCGCGAATCCCTTCACCGCGCTGCGCGTCTTTATCCAGTGGCGTCGCATGCAGAAGCCTCCCGATCGGCTGCCGCTCAAAGAGACGCTGCCGCCCGAGCTGTACGCGCGCGTCACCGCGCTCGAGGCCCGCTATGACCCGCACGACAGGCACCTCGAGGAGTTGCGCCCGATGCTCGCGGCCGAGCGGCTGATGACGCGGGTGCTGGACGCCTCCGGCCTCGCGCTCCGCAACGAGGTGCAGCAGCAGGTGCTCGGCCTGGCGCGTGAGCAGGGCGTGCGGATCCGCCAGGACAAGCTGAAGATCGATGATCCGGTGGATGTCCTCAAGGACGTGGGCTCGACCCCGCTGTCCGCCGAGATCGCCTGTCTCGATGCCGTGGTTACCCGTCTCGAGACCGACCTGGGTCCCATGCAGGCGCGCGCCCGCGCCTGGGCGCTCGGCGACGTGGACACGCTGCGCCGCCTGCCGCATCCCGACGACCGCACGGCGTGCATCGCCGCCGTCTCCACCTCCGAGCGGGTACGCACGCTCATCGCCCGCGCCCAGGACGATTGGCTGTTGGTCGTGCAGGACAGCCTGGCGCGCAATCGCGGCACCCTCGCGGTGCAGTCCATGGATCGGCTGCTGGGCGAGCAGGGCGCACTCGAGGCCTTGAGGCAGCGGGGCTATCAGGTCGAAGGCCCCTAACTACGCAGCGCCCAGCCCCAGGCGAGCGCGATCTCGGCGAGCGCCGCGGCGCCCGTGAGCCACTGCGGGATGCGCTCGAGCCGGCGGCGGACCGTTGCGGTGGCCGCCGCGACACCGAGCAGGACGCCGGTCGTGAAGCCCGCGAGGTGCGCCACCAGGTCTGTCCCCTCGCCCGCCGAGCCGGTCCAGCCGAGGAGAATCACGCCGGCGACCAGCGGAGCCCAGCGCCGTCCCCAGTGTTGAGGCAGGTGGAAGCGCTCGCGCCACGAGTATGCGGACATGAGGCCCAGGGCCGTGAACACTGCTGTCGAGGCGCCGACGGCACTGTGCTCGGGCGGCCCGGTCAGTCCCTCGATGAGATTCGCGAGCGCCGCTCCGGTCACGGTGAGGAACCAGGCAGTGCCAACGCCGGTCTGGCGCGCGGCGAGGTAGCCGAACCAGACTCCGGCGCCGAGGTTGGCCGCCAGGTGTGGGCCGTCGAGGTGTAGAGTGAGCGCGGTCCAGGCACGCCACCACTCGCCCGCCTGCACGCGCGCGCAATCGAGCGTGCCGAGATCGAAGGCATCGAGCCGCACCAGCCCGTTGCCGACCACGTAGGCGACGCCGACGAGCGTCACGACATAGAGGACACACCCGACCCAGCCGTGGGGGTGCAGGCGCGGCGGCGGCGGCGGGGGTGGCGGCGCGCGGTTCTCCGACTCGTACTGCGCGAGGTGGCGGACCGCGTAGGCGGCGTCCTGCGCGTCCACCTGCACGAGGAACTCGCCCTCGCCCGGCACCAGCTCCGCCACGACACCCACCGCAAGGAGCACCAGCAGCCGCTCCTCGCAGGCGCGGCGGCGGCGCGAGCGAAACACCGTGACCGGGGGACTTCCGCTCATTCTGGCGGCGGCTCTTCAGTCACTGTGCACGCGCAGGTGCGTCACGGCGAGCAGCTGCCGCATCACGTTGCCGAGAATCTCGTACACCGCCTCGGTGGATTCCAGCAGTCCAACCGGATTCGGCAGGTAATCCAGGAAGGTGCGCGGGTGCGGCGCCCACACGTCCACCGGCGCCGGCTCGACCGCGAGCCCGGCGCTCATGAACTCGTGCGCGGCGCGCCACTCGTGGCTGGCGCTCGTCACCAGCACGATGCGCGCGACACCGTCGGCCCGGAGCAACCTCGATGAGAGCTGCGCATCGTCGAAGGTGTCGCGCGACTCGCCGTTGACCCAGCGGGTGCCGGTCCCGAAGTCGCGCGCGAGCGTGGCGCGCATCGCGAGCGCTTCGCGTGCGCTGCCCGACACCAGCAGCGGAAGCCCGGTGCGCCGCGCAACGTACGCCCCGTAGGTGACGCGCTCGAGCAGCTCGAGACCCACCGCGGGTCCGCCGTACTCGGGCGCGGCGCGCTCCGTTCCACCCCCCAGAATGACGATGGCCTGCGCGCGCAGGGGTCGGGTGAGGTCGAGCGCCGGGTAATGCTCCGCGAGACGCCTGAGCAGGTCCGCCACCACGGGCGTCGACAGCAGCCAGAGTGCGGCGAGGCCGGTTACGACGAGCGCGAGTGCCGCCCTTCGCACCCCCTCGCTCGCGCGCCGGCGCGCGAGCAGCCACAGGCCCGCGCCGGCGAGGAGCAATGGCCCCGCCGGCGGGAGCACCAGCGTGCGCAGCAGCATCTTCAGCATCACGAACATGCGAGCTCCCAGCGGTCTCAGATCCGGATCGCCTGCCAGGCGCGCGAGCGCCAGCGCAGGAAGAGCGTCGATCCGAGAACCATGACATAGATGAGCACCGCCACCCAGCCGCCGACCGCGCCCCAGCCGAACTGCGGCAGAAAATGCACCCACCCATCGCCCGGTGCGAAGGTGAAGGAATGGGCGAGCGGCACGAGGAGCAGCATGGACACCGGCAGCACGAGCGCCGCCGGCACCCGCACGTCGCCCGCGCCGCGCAGGCACAGACTGCTGCCGAGATTCAGACCGTCGAAGAACTGGTAACCCGCGGCGAGCCAGAGGAGACGCATGCCGAGCGCGACCGCCGCGGCGGAATCGGCATCGTGCGCGCCGGCGAAGAACGCCAGGATCCAGCGGCCCCCGAGCGCGATCAGCACACCGATGGCTCCCATGTAGAGCGCCGCGAGCAGAATCACCCGGTTGCCGACCCTGAGCGCCCAGTCGCGCGCACCGGCGCCGATCGACTGGCCGACGAGCGTCGTGCCCGCGCAGCCGATGCCGAAGCCCGGCATATAGGCGATCGACGTGAGAATGGTGACAATCTGCGTCGCGGCGCCTCCCACCGTCCCGAGCCGGGTCTGCATCATCTGGAAAATCGCATAGCCGAGGAGATCGGCCGCCGGCAACAGGCCCATCGGCACGCCGAGCCGCAGCTGCTCGAGGAGGCGCCCGCCATGCGGCCGCCAGGTGAGGTGCGAGCCGTAGCGGCGCCGGTAGCCGGGATCGAGGAAGATCGCGATCGCGAGCGCCAAACCTAAGAGCTGTGCGGTGTTGGTGGCCCATGCGCAACCGGCAATGCCCCACCCGAAGTGGAAGATGAACAGCTGGTTGAGGAGCGCGTTCGCTACGGTGGTGACCACCGTGATGAGCAGCGTCAGGCGCGGCCGGCCGGTGCCGTTGAAGAACCCGAGCATGGCCCAGACAGCCGCTCCAGCCGCCGCGCCGCCCACCCGCGGGAACCAAAAGGCGCCGGCGAGCCGCTCGACCTCCGCATCGAAGCCAAAGGGCGCGAACAGCAGGTGGCGTGCCGCGCCCGCCAGCACGAACAAGGGCAGCGCGCACAGCGTCGCCCACAGCGCAGTCCAGGTGGCTTGCGCAGCGCGGCGGTAGCTGCCGGCGCCGTAAGACTGCGCGACGAGAGTCTGCACCGCGTTGCCCGCGCCTCCCAACACCAGCACCGCGACCACCACCAGCCACTGCACCGCGCCGACCGCCGCCAGCGCCTTGGTCGAGATGCGCCCGATGAACCACATGTCGGTGAGATTGAGCACGATCTGCACCGCGCTGTTGGCCATGAGCGGCAAGGCGAGCGCCAGCACCGCTTGGCTGTCGACGTGCACGTGGCCCGCAGCGTCGATGCGCTGCGCGGGCAAACGGCGGGCGGTGCGCGTCGTGTGCAGAGGGGAATTCATGGCAACATCCCGAGGAATCATTCATTCTCGCACATCGATCCCCAACGCCCGAGGAAGTCCCCATGCCAACACGCAAGAGCGCCGCGGGGAGTGGCACGCGCCGTGCGCCGGGTCGCCGCCGTGGCCGGCTGGCGCCGGGCGGCAAGGAGCGCGGTCTCGATGCGAGCCAGGTGGCGGCCTCGCTCGAGGACCCCGCGCTCGCGCCGCTCACCGCACTGGTGCGCAGCGCGGGCGGCGCGCCGATCGGCGCCTATCACGAGCCGCTCGGCGGACGTGCGCTGCTGCTGGCGAGCCTGCCGCTCGCGTCGGTGCAACCGACACCCTTTCAGCGCGACCTCTCGCCCACGCACGCCAAGCGCCTCGCGCAGAAGATCGACGAGACCCAGGCGTTCCTCGATCCGATCATCGTAGTGCGCGGGGAGGACGGACGGCTGTGGACGCCGAACGGGCGGCACCGCCTGGCGGCCGCCAAGGTGCTCGGCATGAAGCAGATCACCGCGCTCGTCTCTCCGGACGAGGCGCTCGCCTACCGCATCCTCGCGCTCAACACCGAGAAGGCCCACAACCTCAAGGACCGGAGCCTCGAGGTGATCCGCATGGCGCGCAGCCTTGCGAGGAGCCGCGGCCGCGAGCCCGAGACACAGTTCGCGGCGGAGTTCGAGGCGCCGGAGCTCTTGACCCTCGGCGTGGTGTACGAGCGCTCGCCGCGCTTCGCGGGCGGCGCCTACAGCGCATTCCTCAAGAAAGTGGACCGCTTCAGTGACCGCGGCCTGGCCGCGAGCCTGCGAGCGCGCGAGGATTATGCGGCGCGGCTTGAGGAGATCGACGCGCGCGTGAAGAGCCTGGTTGCGGCGCTGCAGGCGCGCGGCTTCAAGTCGCCGTACCTGCGCAACTACGTAGTCGCGCGCATCAACCCGGTGCGCTTCCACAAGGTGAAGAAAGGCGTGACCGCGCCGCCGATGCCGGTGGCCCAGGCGCTCACGCGCATGGCGGCTGCGGCGCGCACCTTCAACTTAGGCTCCGTGAGCAACTCCGATCTCGCCTGGGTCGCGGTCGGTGCGGGCTCCGCGGAGTCGTGAGCCGGTCGCGCCGCGGAGGCGCGCCGCCGAGCCGCCGCCGCTAGCGCTTCACGATGTACCTGAGTCCGTAACCGTACGGAAACAGCGGCCCGGCGGGTGCGGCGCCGCCCGCCGCCGGCGTGCGCGGCCAGGCGAGCGGCAGGCGGCCGCGAAAATCATGTGCCAGGGTGCCGTCGCGCGCGCGGAAGAGCACGTCCGCGACGCCCCCGCCCTCGGCCCCCGGGAGCCACGCCGCCACGAAGCTGTCGGAGAGCGCGAGCTCAGCCTCGATCGAGAGTGGCCGGCCCGAGAGCAAGACCGCGACCACCGGGATCCCCTGCGCGTGCAGCCGCTCGAGCAGCGTCACATCGCGCCGCTCGTCCGGGTCGACGAGCGAGGCCACGTCTCCCGCACCTTCTGCGTAGGGCCGCTCGCCGAAGACCACGATCGCGACGTCGGGACGCACCGAAAACTCCCCGCCTGGGCTCAGGTCCGCGCGGCCGCCGGCGGCCGTCACGGCGGCGCGGATGCCGGCATAGATCGACTCCGCGGGGCGGATGGCCTCGCTCGGCTGCCTTCCCTGCCAGTCGATGGTCCACCCACCGCATTGCCGCTGTACGCTGTCGGCGCCATCGCCCGTGACCAGAACGCGCGCGCGCGGCTTGAGTGGCAGGAGCTCTCGCTCGTTCTTGAGCAGAACGAGTGATTCGCGCACCGCTTGCCGCGCCACCGCACGGTGTACGGGCGATGCGAGCAGCTCGAAGTGCCCGGCATAGGGGCGCGAGGACGGCGGCCCCTCTTCGGTGAGGTGCGCGCGCAGCTTCACGCGCAGCACGCGGCGCACCGCGTCCTCGAGCCGCGCCGCCGGGATCTCTCCTGAGTTCGCCTGCGCGAGCATGTTCACGAAGAGTGGACGCCAGCTCTCGGGCGCCATGAGCACGTCGATCCCGGCGTTGACGGCCGGCGCGCAGCTCGCGCTGGTGCAGCCGGGCAGCTGCGCGTGCCCATCCCAGTCGCCGATGACGAGCCCGTCGAAGCCCATCCGCTGCTTGAGTACCTCGGTGAGCAGGGCACGGTTGCCGTGCATCTTCGCGCCCTGCCAGCTCGAGAAAGAGGCCATCACCGTCTGTACGCCGGCGGCGATCGCAGCCACGTGGCCGGCGGCGTCCACGTCGCGCAGCTCCGCTTCGGCGGCGGTGTTGTCGCCCTCGTCGTGCCCGCCGGTGCCGCCGTCGCCGATGAAGTGCTTGGCGGTCGCCAGCACATGCGCCGCGTCGAGGAACTCCCGGGTACCGGCGCGGCCCTGCAGACCCTCGACCAGCGCGGCGCCGCATTCGGCCACCAGGCGCGGATTCTCCCCATAGCTCTCGTAGGTGCGCCCCCAGCGCGCATCCCGCACCACCGCCACGCTCGGGGCAAACGTCCAGTCGAGCCCGGTGACGCGTACCTCGAGCGCCGTGATCGCACCGATGCGCCGGAGCAGTGCGGGATCGCGCGCCGCGCCGAGTCCGATGTTGTGCGGAAAAATCGTGGCGCCCGGAATGTTGTTGTCCCCGTGCACGGCGTCCGTCGCCCACAGGACCGGCAGCGCGTGCGGTGCGCCGGCTGAGGCCTCGTAGAACCGGTCGGCCAGCTTGAGCCACTCACCGGGTGAGGCCAGCTTGTCGTTACCCGGCGCGAAGTCCGCACCGTTCAGCACCGAGCCGAGGGGATAGTGCCGCAAGTCGTCCGGCGTAATGCTGCCGATATTGGCCTGGATCAGCTGACCGATCTTCTCGGCGGGCGTCATGCGCTCGAGCAGCGCGTCGATGCGCGCCTCGAGCCGCGCGTCCGCCGGCAGCGCGGGCGCGGGTCGGGGCCACTCCTGCGGGTGCACGACCAGGTCGGCGCCGGCGGCCGCGCCAGCCACTGTCAGCGAGGCGGCGATCATCGTGCAGCGCATCGCCGCGGTTTTCATGAGTCATAGGATACACACACGAGGTTCGCGCCCATGCTCGATCCGGCGACCGAAGTCCGAAACAGCCCGCCCGTGAGCGCCGCTGCGCACGGCCTGCCCGATCTGCTGCTCATCGAGCGGGCGCGCGGCGCGGATGCGCGCTCGATCGAGATGCTGCTGCGCCGCTACGCGCAGCGGCTCTTCCGGATCGCACGCAGCGCGCTCGGCGACGAGCAGGCCGCGGAGAGCGCGGTGCAGGAGGCCTGCGTGGCTGCGTTCGAGGAGCTCCGGCGTCACGAGCCGGCGGGAAAATTCGCTGTGTGGCTCACCCGCCTCGCGCTCGAGCAGCTGCGCGCGCAGCGCGAGACGCAGCCGACGCCGCGCCCGGCGCCGCTATACGGCCACCCCCTGGAGCCTGCGATCGATGCGCTCCCGGAGGTGTTCCGTATGGTGTTCGTGCTGCGCGTCGTCGAGGGTATCAGCGGCACGGAGACCGCGGCCGCCCTCGGGCTCAACGTCACGACGGTGCGCACGCGGCTCTACCGCGCGCACCGGCGCTTGAGCGGCGGCGCGGCGCTGCAGGCGTCGCAGCCGGTATTCCAGCTCGACGGCGCCCGCGCCGAGCGCATCGTCACCGAGGTGCTCACGCGGCTGCGCGCGCGCGGCGCTTGACGGCCACGCGCTTGCTGTGTGTACTCCGGTCCGGGCGCCGGCGGCCCCCGGATGGTCAGGAGTCAACGCGGCATCGTGCGGTCATGGTTCGGACGACTCAAGCGCTCGGTCGCGCCGCTGTGCGCCGCGTGCGCGCTCGCTACGGCGGCTCAGGCGGACCCGCTGAGCGCCTACCTGCCGCTCAATCTCGAGCCCGAGATGGAGCGGCAGATCGAGCGGGTGCTGATCCTCGCTGACGAGCCGATCCTCAAGCGCCCCTTCCCGGTCGAGCTGGTCAAGGCGGCGCTCCCCGCGGCCTGTCGCAAGGATGTGCCGCTGTGCGAGCGGGTGCGGCGCTACCTCGAGCGCTATTCACACGACTACGGAGTAACGCATGCCAGTGTCACCGCGGGCGGCAGCAGCGGGGCGCACGTCGTACTGCCGAACCAGCACGGTCTCACGAGCAACGACGACTGGGAGCTGTCGGCGCAAGGCTACGTGCAGCCGAGCGACTACCTGCTGCTCGCCGCGGGCGGCATCGCCTACTCGGGGCGCACGCAGGCTACCGGCTCGATGGTGAGCATCGGCACGAGCTGGGCGCAGCTCGATGCGGGCTACCGCGATCACTGGTTCTCACCGCTCACGGACAGCACGATGCTGCCGGGCACCGAAAGTCCCACGATCCCGTCGGTGACGCTGTCGAACTGGGAGCCGCTCACCCGCCTCGGCTTTCAGTACGAGCTGTTCCTCGGACGGCTCTCGCAGACGGGCAGCGATGCGGGTCGGAGCCTCCCGGGCGACAACATCGATTACCAGGGCGTACTGAGCCGCGGCGATCCGCGCGTGTTCGGCGCGCAGTTCTCGATCGAGCCCTTCCCCGGCTGGTCGCTCGGCGTCAACCGTCTGCTGCAGTACGGCGGCGGCAGCGGTCTGCCGGATTCGGCCAGCTTCCTGCTGCGCGACTTCTTCAAGCCGAGCGGCCTGTCGCAGACCCAGGGCAAGCAGCAGGCCTCCTACGACAGTCGCTTCATCTTCCCCGGTCGCGTGCCGTTCGCAGTCTATTTCCAGTACGCAGGCACCGACAATTCTGACGGGGGAAGCTACCTTCTCGGCGACGCTGCGCTGCTTGCCGGCATCGACTTCCCGCGATTGTGGCGCCATTTCGATCTCACCTTCGAGGTGGGGGAGTGGCAGAACATCTGGTACACGTCGTACATCTTTCTCGACGGCACGACCAACGACGGTCTGGTGCTCGGCAACTGGGGAGCCGATCAGCGCAACTTCAACAGCGGTGTCGGCGCGCGCAGCGGAATGCTGCGCCTCGGGTGGGAGCCGCCGTTCGGCGGTTACCTCGAGGCACGCGCCCGCACGCTCGCCAATCAGAACTATACGGCGGTGGGCGAGCAGCGCCAGTACGTTCCCGGCGAGCCGCCGCCCTACCCGTATTCTCATTACTACGACATGAGCCTCACCTATTCATGGCCGTGGCGCGGGCTGACGGTCGGCGCTGAAGCGCTCACGGGCCGCGACGTGTTCGACGACCATTTCACGCGCCTCTCCGGGTTCGTGCGCTATGGCGGCCTGGAGCACGGCGACGCGGCGGAAGCTTACGGGTCCGAGGACGAGGACTCCGGCAGCAGCTCCTTGGCGCCGGGCGCAGAGCTGTTCGTGGACGCGGGCGTCGAGGTAAACCAGGTGCACGTCGACCTGGGTCCGCCCAACCCGACGACGACCAGCCCGGTTGGGGTCGGCCCGCACTTCGGGCTCGGCGCCCGGCGCGCCGTATCGGCCAATAACGATCTCGGCGTGCGCCTCGAGGTGGACGACGTCGACGGCCACTCGCTGATAGGCGTGCGTGCGGTCGATTGGCGCTACCGTTTCAGCGATGCCTTCGCGGCGAGCCTGTTCATCGGGGCC
>JASHQW010000127.1 GCA_030038875.1 Gammaproteobacteria bacterium
CACCCACGATGCCGTCCCGGGCGGCGGCACCCGTGGCCCGGCCGCCCGCCAGCGCGCCGGTGACCCTGAGCGCAGCTCCGGCAAGCGCGACGCCGGCCATGGCGGCCCGCGCGCTGCAACTCGTCAACGAGGCGCGGGCGCGCGGAGCGCAGTGCGGGAGGCAGGCGTTTGGACCTGCGCCGCCGCTCACGTTGTCCGGCACGCTCGCGGGCGTGGCGCTCGGACACGCAACCGACATGGCCGTGCACGACTACTTCGAGCATGAGGATCTCTCGGGCCAGTCACCCGCCGACCGTGTGCGCGCGGCCGGGTACCACGAGATGCTGGTCGGCGAGAACATCGCCTACGGCCCGCAGTCGGTCGAAGAGGTCGTCAAGGGCTGGCTCGCAAGTCCCGGCCACTGCGAGAACATCATGGATCAGCGCTTCGCGCAGATGGGGATCGGACTCGCCGCGGGCCGCGTCTCGCGACGGGGCCTGTTCTGGGTGCAGCTGCTCGCCGAGCCGCGCGCTTAAGCGGCCGTCGCCGGGCGGCGCAGCGTCACGCCGAGATAGCAGCCGAATTCCCTGACGAAATCGACCGAGACGCGCGCATGCACGCGCCCCTGGCGGTCGAGGAACTGCGCCTCGTCGTCATGCGGCACGACCGCGCCGTGCCAGACGTTCGGATGCAGATAGAGCGCCTGGCGGCCGTCGCACCAGAAGCTCACGAAGGAATCGGGAGTCACGTCGTCGCCCGGGAGCGCGAGCGGCACGACGAAGCTCTGTCCCTTGAGCGGATAGAAGAGCTGGCCGCCGTCGGGGTGATAGTTGGCGCGCCAGATGAGGGCGCGCTCGCGCTGGCGGTCACTCGTGCCGGCGGCCTCCTCGGGCCAGTTGCTCCAGCCGAAGAGATAGCTGTCGCCCACCGCGTGGTTGCGGGCGTAGAGCGTCTCACCCTGCCAGCAGAACTCGAACAATCCCTCGGTAACGCCGCCCTGGTCGCCGCTCCCGGCATCGATCGCGCGCCAGCCCTGCGGCGGCCACTGAACGATCTCGACCGGGAAGGTCTTCGGGTCCTTTATGAGGAGTCCATAGCCTTTGAGGCTCTCGGCAGTGGCGGCGACGAGCGGGGTGTCGTGGACGCGCCGTACGCCCGTCGAGGGTATGTAGGCGATCCGATCGAGTGCGAGGTCCATAGCTGCGCGGATTATGCCGATAAAGGAGCGACCCGAGCACCTTCACCGATCGCTGCAGACCAAAAAAGAGGCGGGCGCGCAATGCGCGCCCGCCCTCGATGCTATTGCAATGCTCGGTCGAAATTCGCCACGTCCATGACGCCTGCTCCTGCGCCGAGGTTGTAGCCGTTGCTGCCGTGATAGAACCAGTTGTCCCCCGCGGAGATCGCGCGCAGCGGCGGATGGAGCCCGCCATAGGCCTGATTGGAGAGGATCAGCGGGTAGAGCGCGAGGTTCATCACGCCGAGACGCTGATGCAGATCCTCGCCGAACAGGGCCGTAAGGCCGTTCAGTTGCGGAGCGACAAAACTCGTGCCACCCCAGAAGCTCATCACGCTGAACCCGGACACGTTGGAGGTGTAGGCGATGATATAGCCCGTATCGGGATCGGCGTTGAAAGAGACATCGGGAACGTTGCGCCCCGGATAGTTCGCCGGCAGGTCGAACGAGGTGGCCGCTACTCCAAGAGCCGCCGCGAGAGCTTCAGTCGACTGCCAGACCTGACCCGGCTGGCTGCGCTGAACGCCCGGGACGAAGACCTGAGAGAACGGCACGGGGAAGAAGACGCTCACTCCTCCTCCTCCGCCCGCCGGGAAGATCCCGCAGGTACTGGGGTCAGGAGTTCCAAGCGCCTCGCAGAGAGGGATCAGGTAATCCCAGCCCCACACCCGCTCCTGCGGAACGTCGATGTCGAACACCGGGCTGCAGGCGGCATTGATACAAAATTCCTGAACGCCGGGCAACGTCGTGCCGCCCCCCGCCGTGATCGCCGGGTCGCTGGCCGGGTAGTCCACGCTGAGCGTGTTGGTGCAGCTGTAGGTCTGGGTCGGGTCGTAGGGTCCCACGCAGCCGGTATCGTTGTTGACGTCGTAGGCCCCGCCATCGCCGGCCGCCGCGTACACCGACTGGCCCTGGAGCGCCGCACGCAGCAACTGCTCGTGCGTCGCCTGGATGTCGCTGGTGGTCTGTCCGGTCAAGGGGTCGGTCACGGGGCTGTTCTCCAGATTCCAGAACCACTCCCAGTTGCCCCAGCTGGTCGATACCGAGTCGGCTTCGTTGTCTTCGGCTGATTGGGCAAAGGCGTCGAGAAACGCCTGATTCGTGTTCGGCGCCAGGTAGACGATCATGTTGGCGCCCGGAGCGAGGCCGCCCGACTGCTCTACATCGAGGGTCGATTCCACGGAGCCGGATGCATCGCTCGGCGGACCGGGGCCGCCGTCAATGTTGACGGTCCGCAGCCGGTGGGGATCAACCTGGAGTCCGAGCGACTCCCAGTACCCGAATGCATCGCTCGGAGTGAAGTTTGCGAGCGTGATGATGGCCAGCGTGCGCCCCTTCCCCGTCACGCCACGGTTGTAGAGCGGCTGTACGTCGTAGTAGCTCGCGAAGTCGGTCACCGTCAGGAGCCCCGGCGGGTTGATCGTCGTGCCCGATGAGGGCTTCACCTTCTGATGCAGCAGTGACTGCCGCAGGTGCGGTCGCAGGCTCGGCCGGGTGTCGAGGCCCGCCACGGCGGAGACCAGTCCGGCAATCTCCGCCGGCACCACTGCGTGGCTCAAGGGCGCGTGGAACGTGTAGCCCGGCTCGTTGCCGTGTGCCGGCACCTGGTAGGAATGGAGGCTCACAGCAAAGGCGCGCTCGAAATCAGAGGGCAGGCCCGTCACCCTGAGCGTCAGCGCGGTCGCCCGCTCGGCCGTCAGGCCGTACCTGCCGAGCGCCGCCACGACCCTGGCGACGTCCGCATCGGCCGGCGCGAAACGCGCGACGAACTGCTCCCTGGTGAGGAACTGGCGGAACTGCGGATCGCCCGGCGTCTGCTGCGCCACCAGCAGGCTCTCCGCCGCGGCGGCATCGCGCATGTGCAGCGCCACCGTGACCGAGATGCGGGCGTCCGACTGCGCGCTCGTCGGCCCGAGATCGACGGCTGCGGGCGCGGCAGCGAGTGCCGCCGGGCTCGTCGAGAGCGCTCCGAGAGCGGTGATGAGAAGAAGAGATGCCAATCGTCGCATGCAGCTCATGACAAAGCCTCCCTGGGCGGCTGTGAGGGGGATGCGGCCCGGTGTTACCTTATGTAAAACACTTGCCGGTCAGTTCGCGAGGTCGTTTTTCAGGCGCTATGTGACTCGCCGAATTTGTTGTTGGATCACTCGTCTCGGCAAGCGCTGTTCATACGCCCGATGCTCCAGCGTGTCAACGCTTCGGTGACCATCAGGAGCCGCCTGGTTTTTTATTTGTGTGACACTAATTTTGCAGAGCGCGCCGCCGTGTCGAGCATGGGGAGATAGGCCGCAAGCGGCGGTGTCCTGAGCCCCGCGACTTTGCCCTGATCGTCCCAGCGGCGCACGCGCACTGCCTCGCGGTAATGAGGCTCGCGCTCGAATGCCCGCGTCTCCTCGACCGACATCGGGCCTCCCTGAAGCTTGAGTGTGTGGACCGAGGCGGAGCTCAGCTGCCGGAGGTAATCAGGATCGGTGGCGCACAGGTAGCGTTTGGCCGGCACGTGCAGCCGCACCGGCTCGCTCACTTCGGGGCCGAAGCGTGCGGCCAGCCAGCGTGCGCCAACCTCCTCGTGGCGCGCGTCCGAGGTCCAGTCGGCAAGGTCGTCCGGCACGACCTCGAGCAGGTGTCCGATGTCATGCAGCAGCGCCGCGATGATGAGCGGCTCGGGGGCGCCCTCGTTCTGTGCGAACCAGGCCGCCTGCAGACCGTGCTCGGTCATGGAGACGCGCTCGCCGAAGTATGCGCCCGCGCCGCGCGCCTCGTAGAGCGCGACCACCTCATCGGCGACGCTCACTTCGCCTCCGTGAGCTTGCGCCGCAGGAGTCCGGTCTCGCTGAAGACGCTGTCGCGCGTCAGGTAACAGCCCTGGAGGTGCCGCGGATGCCTGGCCGAGGTGAACGCGGTGCGGCCATGGAGTACCCGCTGATTGTCGAACACGACCAGGTCGCCGTCGGCGAGCTTCAGTCGCAGCTGGAAACGCGGCTCGCGCAGCAGGGACGCGAAGCGCCGGTACGCGGCGTAGAACTCCGGCGCAGTACGCGGCGCGACCCGGATCGAGCGGTTGTTGTAGTGGACGGCCGTCACCTCGCCGTCGCACGCCAGCTGGATGAGCGGCCGCGCCGCATAGAGCTCTGCGTCCGCCGAGCGGTAGTGAAAGGGGACGGCCGTGGTGGTGAGGAGCCTGAAGGCAGCGGGCGCGCTCTCGCGCAGCTGCGTGGCGAGCGCGAAGCCGTCGGCGAACAGGCTGTCGCCGCCTTCGGGCGAGGTGACGAGCGCGTGCAGCGCCTGAAAGCCCGGTACCGGCTCGCGGTAGGGATTGTCAGTGTGCAGGCCGAGCCCGAGGTCCGAGTACGCCAGATTCTCCGGTTGCGGCACCGAGCGCACGTCGAACGTGAGTCCGTAGTTGGTCTCGGCGACGCGCCCCAGGAGCGAGGCCGCGCCGAGGAGGGCGGACGCCTCGCAGGGCACCGCTTCGAGGAACGCGATGCCGTCCTGCGCGAGGCGCGTGAGCCACCCGAGGCGCAGGCGCGGCTCGCCGCGCACCGCGGCGAGCTTGGCCCAGGCGAAATCGCGTCGCGGATCGAGCCGCGCGCCCTCGAGCCACAGCCGCGGGGAGAGCTCCGGGCGCTGCGCGGCCGCGCCGGCCGCCTGCGCCGCGAGCCAGCCGAGCTCGAAATCCGCGCCCCGTGTCTCGCCTTCCCATTCGACGTGCACGCGGCCGTTGTCGGAGCGCGCTTGGCGGATGCGGGGCGCGGCCGGCAGATCCGCGATGTCGACGAGGCGCTGGCCGCTCACCGGATCGCGGTCCTCGGCTACGTTGTCGCGCAGCCACAGGCTCGCGAACTCGCTCGCGCCGCCAGCCTGCCATTCGATGGTGAGCGCTTCGGGTGTTGCCGAGACGCGGGCTGCGACTGCGGGGCTAGCCATGGGCGGCGGCTGCTGCGGGAGCTGCCTTGAGCGCCGCGGTCCGCAGATTGAGCAGATGCAGGTAGCCCGCGCTCACGGCGGCCGCGGCGCTCACCGCCGCGAGCGTGATGAACACGCCGCGCCAGCCGAATGTCATCGCGAGCCGCGCGACGCTGTCGCCGGCGAGGACGCCGCCGAGATAGCCGATGCCGTCGATGATGCCGGAGGAGGCCGCGCTCGCCTGCTTGCCGCCGAAATCGAGCGCAAAAGCGCCGCCGAGGTAGGAGTAGGGCCCGAGGAGACCGAAGGCGACGACCGCGATGAGCATCACCGGCAGCAGCGATCCGGACGGGCCGGAGGGAACCGAAGTGAGCGCGAGCAGCGCCAGGGCGGCGCCGATGAGACCGAGGAACATGAGCAGTGAGCGCCCGGTCGGACCCAGGCGGTCGCTCAGCCAGCCCGCGAGCAGCACCGACACCGCTCCCACGGCCGGAAAGATGGCGCTGACACCGGCGGAGTCGCTCACGCTGTAGCCCAGGAAATCCCGCAGATAGACCGGCGTCCAGGTGTTGAACGTCTCGCGGATTATCGTGCAGCCGAAAGACAGCAGGCAAACGAGCAGGAACGCGCGGCTTCTCAGCAGCGGCAGGAGCAGCGCCGCCACGCTCGGCGGGCGCGCCTCGCACGAGGTGAAGAGGTTGAGCGCGGGGTTGGGCTCGGCTTCCGCATGGCCTTCTTCGACACGCGACTCGCGCAGCCAGAGCAGATTGGCGACAAGCGCGGCGGCCGCCACGGCTCCCGCGAACACGAACAGCGCCCGCCAGCCGTAGCCGTGGGCGAGCAGCAGCGCCATCTGCTGGCGCGCGGCCGCATCCCCGACGAGATAGCTGATGCTGAGTATGCCGGCGATCGAGCCGTAGGAGGCGTAGTTGAACCACTTGGAGGAGACCTTGATGAGGCCGGCCCAACCGATCGACTGCGTCAGGCGGTTGGCGCTCCAAGCGAGCGTGAAGAGCGGCAGCCCCCCAGCGAGAGCGAAGAGCAGCGTAAAGACCGCCGCGCCGCCCACGCCGATGAGGAAATTGCGCCGCCCGCCCCAGTAGTCGCCGAGGCCGGTCAGGAACAGCTTGCCGAGCGCGTAGGCGAACACCCCGAGTGAGGTGATGGTGCCGATGTGGACCAGCGCTTGCGCGTGGCTCACTCCGTGCAGCGCGAGCTCATCGGCGAGCAGCGGAGTCGCCACCGAGAGATCCGCGCGGCAGTAGTAGCAGGCGGCGTAGCCGCAGAACAGCAGCACGACGGTGCGGACCTGAGCCGAGCGAAGCGACATGAGCAGCCCTTAACCGGGCAGTGCCGCGGGCGCGCGCCGGGCTCGGGTGTCAGTCTTGGCGCCGACTTTCAAGGGGGTCCTCGCGGTGCGTCGCGGAGGACCCGATACTAGCGGAGGCGGCGGTTTGATTCACGCGGCTGGCCGCCCGCACTCGGCCAAGCCGCCCGCCGCCTCGGCAGGTTCAGGAATCAGCGGTAGTAGCCATGCACCACGACCACGGGGGCGGGCGCGATCACACCCACGCCGACGTAGCCGCGCGGGGGGCCGACCGGGGCGACCACGCAGCCCGAGAGGACCGCGGCGGCAGCCAGGGCGATCATCAGTTTGACAATGCTACGCATGGTCCGATCCTCCAGTTCTCTTGGCTGTTAAAACGCAGCGGGAGCGCGTGCGCTGACAGCGCCTGGGAGCCGCGGGATCGTTAAGTTTCCGTTAAGAAAGCGGACCGCGATGGCGCGGGCGGGGAGCCTTGAGCAGCAGCGCGCGCACCGCCACGGCGTGGTTGATGCGCGGCTCGCGCGTCGCGGTGAGCAGCGTCACGCGCATGCGCTCGGCGCGGTGCCGCAGCGCGTCCAGCGCTTCGCTCTGCACCCGCAGCTCAGCGCGGTAGCGGCGGCGGAACTCCGCCCACCGTTTCGGGTCGTGGCGGAACCAGGTGCGCAGCGCGTCGCTCGGGGCGAGCTCGACGAGCCAGGCATCGAGCGCGGCGCGCCGGCGGCTCACTCCGCGCGGCCACAGGCGGTCGATCAGCGCCCGATAGCCATCGTGCGCGTCCGGTCTCTCGTAGATGCGCTTGATCACGACGTCGCGCGGTGCCGTGGGCGGCGCATCGGGCTCGAGATCGAGTGCGCCGCGGCGGGCCCGGCCGGCCCTGCTGCGGGTCGTGGCAGCTGCGCGTTTCACAGCCCCTGATTGTCCGCCGCGTGGGCGGTATGATCCAGTCCCCGCAGCGTATGATCTCCTCCCCGTGACTTCGATCCGCCAGCAGCTGCGCAATAACGCCGTCGCGCTGATCAGCCTCGCCGTGGCGATCAGCAGTCTGGGTTACAACACCTGGCGCAACGAGCGCACCGAGCGCAACCGCAACGCGCGAACTGCGGCCTTTGAGCTGCTGATGCGCGTCGCTGATCTCGAGCGCGTGACGTTCCTGGCGCAATACGACCACGACCGCAACGGCGGCAGCCCGCGTACCGGCTGGAGCGACGTGCTGGCGATCCGCGATCTGGCGGCGCTCCTCCCGGGGCAGGTGTCGTCCCGTGCGGCCGAGCTCCTCAAGGTGTGGGGCGACAACTGGGAAGACCTCGGCAAGGACGACGAGACGGCGGTCAACCGCATCGACGATTCCATCGGCAAGCTGCGCGAAGCATCGCTCGCGACGCTGCGCTCGCTGCGCTGAAGAGGAGGAGCCCGCTTGATCACGCTCTATCACCACCCCAACACGCGCTCGACGCGCTTCATCTTCCTGCTGGAGGAGCTCGAGGCGCCCTACGAGATCCGGCTCGTCACGCGGCGCACCCGTGAGGGCGGCGCGCCCGACCCCGCCAATCCCCACCCGCACGGCAAGGTGCCGGCGATCTCCGATGACGGGGTGGTGGTGTTCGAGTCGGCGGCGATCGCCATTTACCTCACCGACAAGTTCCCGAAGAACCGCATCGGTCCGCTTCCCGGCGAGCCCGAGCGCGGCGCGTACCTGAGCTGGATCGCCTATTACGCCGGCGTGCTCGAGCCGGCGTTTCTGTCGAAGTTCATGAGCTGGCAGGTGCCGCGCGGCACGGCCGGCTGGGTGCCGGTCGAGGAGGTGATGCCGGTGATCATGGCGCGCCTCACACAGGCCCCGTATCTCACCGGCGAGCGCTTCTCGGCCGCGGACGTGCTGTACGGGACCTCGTTCGCGCTGTTCGCCAACAGCCCCATCCTGCCCAAGTCGCCGGTGATCGAGGAGTACGTGAAGCGGGTCGTGGCGCGGCCCGCCTTCGCCCGCGCGATGGCGAAACAGAACGGCTGAGCCGCACCGCCGCACCAGGTCCGAAAATGGCTACTGGGCGCGCCGCCCTCCGGGTATGGTGGCGCGGTGGAGACCATCGCCGGCCTCGACCCGGAAGCGCTCAATCGCGCGCGCATCAGCCGCGATGCGCGCTTCGACGGCAAATTCTTCATCGCCGTCACTTCGACCGGCATCTACTGCCGGCCGATCTGCCCGTCGCGCTTCGCCAAGCGCTCCCATGTGCGCTTCTTCGGCAGCACCGCGGCCGCCGAAGCCGCGGGCTTTCGGCCCTGCCTGCGCTGCCGGCCGGAGGCCGCGCCCGGAACCCCGGCTTGGCTCGGCACCGCCGCGGTCGTGCGGCGCGCCCTGCGCCTGATCGACGAGGGCGCGCTCGATGAGGACTCGGTGGATGCACTGGCGGCGCGCTTGGGGATCGGCTCACGCCATCTGGTGCGACTCTTCAGGCGGCACGTCGGCGCTTCCCCGATCGCGGTCGCGCAGACGCGGCGGCTCCATTTCGCGGTGTGCCTGCT
>JASHQW010000020.1 GCA_030038875.1 Gammaproteobacteria bacterium
CGCTCGCCGCGACCGCCACCGAGCCCACCTGGCGAAAGCCAGTCGCCTGCCCGGTCTCGCGCTCGAGGCCTTCGTAGAGCTGCGTCGTGTATTGGGCGAGGCGCGTGAGATTCTGCGTGGCGCGCAGCTGCCCGACGAGCCCCGCGGCGTGCCAGGTCGTGCCGCAGGTGAGCTGCCGCCGCTCGAGCAGCAGCACGTCGCTCAAGCCGCGTCGGGCGAGGTGATAGGCGACGCTGCAGCCGACGATGCCGCCGCCGATGACGACGACGCGCGCATGCGAAGGCAGGCTCTCGGCCATCAACGCGGGGACGGAGCGGGTCGCATCGCCTCGCGGGCCAGGCGTACCGGAAAGCGCTCGCGGATGCCCGCGTCGACCGC
Organism: Gammaproteobacteria bacterium; assembly: GCA_030038875.1. GTDB lineage: Bacteria > Pseudomonadota > Gammaproteobacteria > Steroidobacterales > Steroidobacteraceae > 13-2-20CM-66-19. Next base: position 379 of record JASHQW010000020.1, read on the forward strand.
TTCGGGAATGTGAGCGGGAAAGTGTGTGGCGAGGATCTCCCGCACTTTCTTCGCCGCACGCTCGGTGATATCGAGCGCCCCCTGCTCGGTCCACTCGTTCGGGCTCTTGCGGTCGCCGATCGCCGGATAGAGGTACGCCGACTGCATCAGCTGCAGTGTCTGCTCGGAGCCGAGATAGTGTCCCGGACCGTTGAGGCACACGTCGCGGATCGTCTCGATGGACAGGCTGGCATCGTCGACGTCGATGCCGCGGATGGTGCGCTGCGCGGCGCCGATGATGTCGTTGTCGATCACCAGGCTCTCGAGCGAGAAGCCGAGAAGGCTCGCATGCATGCCGGCCGACTCGTAGATGAGGTTGGCCCCGGAGTTGCCGACCAGCGCGTGCGAATAAGCCTTCTCCCCCCCGGACTGCGCGTCGGGGACCTTGGAGTCGGTCATGCCCGAGGCGGTGCCGCCGGTGAGATCGTAATAGTGAGCCATCTGCGCCGAGGCCGCCGACAGCAGCGCCTGCTCGGGGCTGCCGCCCGACATCGCGCCGGTACGCAGATCCGATACGAAACACCAGGTGCCGAAGATCGCCGGTGCGCCGGGCTTCACGGCATTCACGTACACCAGTCCCGCGAGCACCTCGGCGACCTCCTGCGCGAGCGCCCCGGCAATGGCCGCGGGGGCCGTCGCGCCCGCCTGACCTGCCGAGAGCAGCAGCACCGGCATTCCTCCGAGCGCCGCCACCTCGAGACAGCGGCAGGCATCGACGGCGAACTTCATCGGCGGAACGACGAAGCAGTTCGACTGGCTGACGAATGGCCGCGCGCGCCACTGGTCCTCACCGCCGGCAATCGCGTGCAGCATCTCGAGTGAGCGCGTCACGTGCACCGGGTTCACCCAGCTCGAGCCGACGTGCTTGGTGGTCGAGGAAACCGCCGCATAGCACGTGTTGAAGTCCATCTCGTAGGGGTCCGGGATGTCGCGCGGCACCACGGTGCGCTGGAAGAAATGGATGTGCTCCATCACGTCGACGATGCGGCCGATGTCGTAGAGATCACGGATCTTCGACTCACGGTAGACCCCCTCCGGGCTCACCATGTTGACCGCCGCGCCCGCCGTGCCGAAATAGACCTTCTTGCCCCAGGGCTCCAGGTCGTGGCGGCGCTCCTGCCCGTGGAGCACGAAGTGCCGCGCCGCGCGCGCCAGCGTGTCCTCGACGAGCGCGGCCGGGAACAGCAGCCGGCCGTGGGTCCCCAAGGTGCAGCCGGCGCGCGTCAGGTACTCAATCCCCGACGGCGGCGCGTCGGCGAGCCCCACTTCCGCGAGCAGCTGCAGCGCCGCGCGGTGGATCTTCAGCACGCTCTCGTCGGTGAGCGGACGATAGTGACCGCCCTCCATGCCGGGGCGAACCGGCCGCAGCGCCTCGGGGAGCGGTGCGGCCCGCATCGCCCGGCGCGCGTCGCGCGTCGGACCGGGCCGGCGACAGACTTTCGGGTTCTCGTTCACGGCTGCGCCGGGAATTCCTGGATCGCCTCGCGCAGCATCTCCGCCATCGCATCGATCTCGGCCCGGCTCGCGATGAAGGCGGGGGCGAGGATCGCGTTATCGCCGGTCGTCTTCACGTGCAGGCCGCGGTCGTAGAGCTTGGCCTGCAGCTCGTGGCCGCGCACGCCCGGTGCCTTGCCGGGCTTCACCTCGACGCCGGCCAGCATGCCGAAGCCACGCACGTCGGCGACCGCGGGCAGATCGCTCAAGCCGTACATCTTGTCGAGGAAGTAGCCGGAGAGGTCTCTGCCCTTCGCGAACAGCTGCTCCTTGCGGTAGATCTCGAGCGTCGCGAGTCCCGCGGCGCAGGCGGCGGGATGGGCCGAGTAGGTGTAGCCGTGGAAGAACTCCGGCAGCCCCTCGGGCGCCGCATCGAGGATCGCGCGGTAGATGTCCGCACGCACCGCCACCGCGCCCATCGGTTGGGCGCCGTTGGTGAGGGCCTTGGCCATGGTGATGAGATCGGGCGTCACGCCGAAGGAGGTGGCGGCGAAGGGCTCGCCGGTGCGGCCGAAGCCGCAGATCACCTCGTCGAACACCAAGAGGATGCCGTAGCGGGTGCAGATCTCGCGCAGCCGCTCGAGATAGCCGCGCGGCGGCACGATGACGCCGGTGGAGCCGGCGATCGGCTCGACGAATACCGCGGCGATGCGTTTCTCGCCCACCAGGTTCACGAAGCGCGCCAGATCGTCGGCGAGCTCGGCGCCCCTGGCACCCATGCCGCGCGTCAGGCGATTCTCCGGCAGCAGCGTATGCCGCAGATGCAGGATTCCTGGCATCAGCGCGCCGAATACCTCGCGATTACGCACCATGCCGGAAAGCGCCGTGCCGCCGATGTTTACGCCGTGATAGGCGCGCTCGCGCGAGACGAAGTAATTGCGCTGGCCCTCCCTGCGCGCCAGGTGATACGCCAGCGCCACTTTCATGGCGGTATCGACCGCCTCGGAGCCGGAATTGCAGAAGAACACATGGTCGAGGCCCTTCGGCGTGAGCGCCGCCACGCCGTCGGCGAGCTCGAAAGCGCCCGGGTGGCTCCGCTGGAAGGACGGCGTGAAGTCGAGCGTCTCGAGCTGCCTGGCCACCGCGGCCGCGATCTCCGGCCGGCAGTGGCCGGCGGCGCTGGTAAAGAGCCCGGCGCTCCCGTCGAGGACCTTGCGGCCGCTCGGGGTGTAGTAGTACATGCCCGCGGCGCGCACGAACAGGCGCGGCTCGCGCTTGAATTCGCGGTTGTTGGTGAACGGGAGCCAGTGCCTTTCCAGGTTTTCGACCTTCATGTCCATGTGGATCTCCGCAATCAGCCGAAGGTGGAGCCGATCTCCGCCGCCGCCGCGCGCAGGCGCGGGATGAATTCGATGGCGCGCATCAGGGGCAGCCGCGCCGTCGCGCCCTGCACCGCGAGCGAGGCGAGAACGTCGCCGCTGCGGTTGCGCACCGGCACCGCGACGCAGGCGACGCCGAGCACGTACTCCTCGTTGTCGACCGCGTAGCCGACCGACACGATGCGGTCGAGCTCGGACTCGAGCACCGCGCGGTCGGTGATCGTGCGCTCGGTGAAGCGCTCGAGGGGCAGCACCTCGAGCAGCCCCTGCCGCTCCGGTGCCGGCAGATGCGCGAGCAGCAGCTTGCCGCTCGCGCAGCAGTGCGGCGGCAGCTCGCCGCCGCCTTCGGGCACGTGCAGCCGCAGCGGCCAGGGCGCCTCGATCCGATCGAGGTACACGAGCGCCGCCTTCTTCAGCACCGCGAGGTTGCAGGTCTCGGTGATCTCGCTCACTACCCGCCGCAGGATCGTGCGCCGCTGCGCGGCGGCGGCGTCGCTGCGCAGGACATCGAGCGCAAAACGCGACAGCCGCTCGCCGATGATGTAGGCACGCCCGCCCGGCTCGCGGGCGAGAAATCCCGCCTCCTCGAAGAGCGCGAGCGTCCGGTGCAGCGTCGGCTTCGGCAGATCGGTGGCCTGCATGAGCTCCGAGAGGGTCACGGCCCGGCCGGCGCGCACCAGCACCTCGAGAACGCCGAAGGCTTTCAGGGTCGAGGAAGTCTCGCCGGCGATCTCTGCGATCTCGGCCGGGGTTGAGAAGACGCGATTCATCAGAGGCGGGGCCTTTCGTTCCGTTAAACGAGACGAAAACCTTTCTGTACGGGAATGAGATTTCCCCTATTTAGCCTCTATTGTAGTATGCGCGAACTCAAAGAAACAAATCATTTCATTTGAAGAAACCCTAGTCACGGAGCCAAAGCCGATGACCCAGCCGCAGAAGATGGGCCCCTCCGAGGCGCTCGTCGAGACTCTCGCCGCCAACGGCGTCACCCACGTGTTCGGAATCGTCGGCTCGGCCTTCATGGACGCCCTCGATATCTTTCCCGCCGCCGGTATCCGCTTCGTACCGGTCGCACACGAGCAGGGCGCGATCCACATGGCCGACGGCTACGCGCGCGCCTCGGGGCGCCACGGCGTCTGCATTGCGCAGAACGGACCCGGCGTCACCAACTTCGTCACCGGGGTCGCGGCCGCTTACTGGGCGCATTCGCCCGTCGTGTTCATCACGCCGGAGACCGGCTCCATGACCATGGGCCTCGGCGGCTTCCAGGAGACCGAGCAGCTGCCGATCTTCTCGAAGATCACCAAGTATCAGGGACACGTCAACAACCCGCGCCGCATGGCCGAGATCGCCGCGCGCTGCTTCGACCGCGCCCTGCTCGAGATGGGGCCGGCGCAGCTCAACATCCCGCGCGATTACTTCTACGGCGAGATCGAGACCACGATTCCCGCGCCGATGCGCATCGCGCACGGGGCCGGCGATGCGGCCGCGCTCGATGCCGCCGCGGATCTGCTCGCGGCGGCAAGCTTCCCGGTGGTCGTGGCCGGCGGCGGCGTGATCGGCGCCGGCGCCACTACCGAGGCCGTGCAGCTCGCGGACGTGCTGGGCGCGGCCGTGTGCGCGAGCTACCTGCACAACGACGCCTTCCCCGCCTCGCATCCGCTCGCCGCGGGACCGCTCGGCTATCAGGGCTCGAAGGCCGCCATGAAGCTCATTGCGCGCGCGGACGTGGTGCTCGCCCTCGGCACGCGGCTCGGTCCCTTCGGCACGCTCGCCCAGTACGGGCTCGACTACTGGCCGAAGCAGGCGAAGATCATCCAGATCGACGCCGATCCGCGCATGCTCGGTCTCGTCAAGCCGATCTCGGTCGGCATCCACGGGGATGCCCGCGCCGCGGCCGCGGCGCTCCTCGTGCGCCTCAAGACCCGCAGGCTGGCGGGAGCCGCCACGCGCGCCGCGCGCCTGGCGCGCATCGCGGCGGAAAAATCCGACTGGGAAGCGGAGCTCACCGGCTGGACGCACGAGCGCGATCCCTACTCGCTCGAGGTGTCGGCCAGCTCGAAATACATGCACCCGCGGCAGATGCTGCGCGCACTCGAGCGCGCGCTCCCGGCCGGTTCCATGGTGTCCACCGACATCGGCAACATCTGCTCGGTCGCCAACTCCTACCTGAGGTTCGATCAGCCGCGCTCGATGTTCGCGGCGATGAGCTTCGGTAACTGCGGCTACGCGTTCCCGGTCATCTGCGGAGCCAAGATCGCCGCCCCCGAGCGCCCCGCGTTCGCCTACGTCGGCGACGGCGCCTGGGGCATCAGCTTCAACGAGCTCCTCACCTGCACGCGCGAGAAGATCGGCGTCACGCCGATCGTGTTCAACAACGGTCAGTGGGGCGCCGAGAAGAAGAACCATGTCGACTTCTATGCGCGCCGCTACCAGGGCGTCAACCTGGAGAATCCGAGCTGGGCCAGGGTGGCGCAGGCCTTCGGCTGCGAAGGTATCACCGTCGAGCGGCTCACCGACATCGAGCCGGCGCTGCGCGCGGCGGCTGCGGCCCAGGCGCAGGGCCGCACCACGGTGCTCGAGATGATGGTGACCCAGGAGCTCGGCGACCCCTTCCGCCGCGACGCGCTCTCCAAGCCCGTGCGCCACCTGGCCAAGTACCGGGCATTCGTGTGAGCGCAGCCGTCTCCGACGTCGCCGCGAGCGGGCTGCGCCGCTCGCTCAAGCGGCGCCACATGCAGATGATCGCGCTCGGCGGTGTGATCGGCGCCGGGCTCTTCGTCGGCAGCGGCGTCGTCATCGGCTCGGCGGGACCGGCGGCGGTCATCTCCTTCGCGCTCACCGGCACCCTGGTCGTGCTGGTGATGCGTATGCTCGGGGAGATGGCGGTCGCCTACCCCGCGGTCGGCGGCTTCTACGAATACAACCGCCTGGCGCTCGGGGAGCTGGCGGGATTTCTCACCGGCTGGATGTACTGGTACTTCTGGGTGATCGTCGTCGCGCTCGAGGCAGTGGCGGGAGCGAGAATCCTCGGCACCTGGTGGCCCGGCGTTGCGCCCTGGGAATTCACGCTCGCGCTCATGGCGGTGTTCACCATCGTCAACCTGCTGTCGGTGCGCTCCTATGGGGAGGCGGAGTTCTGGTTCGCCTCGATCAAGGTGGCCGCCATCGTCGTGTTTCTCGTCGCCGGCGCGCTGTTCGTCTTCGGCGGCTGGCCCGGCGCGCATGCGGGGCTGCCGCAGCTGACAGCCAACGGCGGCTTCATGCCCAACGGCATCGTGCCGGTGCTCACGGGCGCCGTGGCCGCCACCGGCTTCTACTTCGGCGCCGAGATCGTCACCATCGCCGCCGCCGAGTCCGCCGAGCCCGAGAAGGCTATTGCGGAGACTACCCAGTCGGTGATCTGGCGGGTGCTGGTCTTCTACATCGGCTCGATCTTCCTGGTCGTCGCGCTCGTGCCCTGGAACGACACGGTGCGCATGTCGCGTCCCTACGTGAGCGTCATGGAGGTACTGCGCATCCCGGCCGCCGCCACCGTGATGAGCCTCGTCATCCTGACCGCGGTGCTCTCGGCGCTGAACTCGGGACTGTTCGCCTCGTCGCGCATGCTGATGGCGCTCGCCGGGCGCGGCGATGCACCGTCGGCCGTGGCGCGGCTCGACAAGCGCGGGGTGCCGGTGGCCGCCATTCTCGCAAGCACCGCCTTCGGCTACGTGACCGTCGCGATGAGCTACCTCTCGCCCGACCGGATCTTCGCTTTCCTGGTCAACTCCTACGGCACGGTGGCGATCTTCGTGTACGTGCTGATCGCCTTGGCGGAGCTGCGCCTGCGGCGCCGTCTCGAGCGCGACTCGCCCGAGCGGCTGCGGGTCCGCATGTGGGCTTATCCCTGGCTGACGCGCGTCGCGATCGCCGGGATGCTGGCCATCCTCGCCGCGATGGCGGTGATCCCCGAGCAACGGGTGTCGCTCGGCTTCGGCCTCGCGAGCGCCGCCCTCCTGCTCGGCGCCTGGCTGCTGCGCGCGGCGCTGCGCCGCGAGGTGCGGGCCTGATGCTGCTCCTGGTCTTCAACGCCGGGAGCTCTTCGCTCAAGTTCGATCTGCTCGACCGGTCCGAGGAGGGAGCGGTGCGCCGCCTCAAGTCCGGCGCCTTCGTCGACCAAGGAGAGGAGTCGGGAGGCTTCGCGCTCGAGACTTCTCCGGGTCAGGCACTCGCTTCGCCGGCTCCCGCCCTGGCCTCCCCCGTCCGCACCCTCGCCGCCGCCGCGGACTTCGTGCTCGCGTGGCTCGCGGACGAGAGCGCGCACGGCCGCAACCTCCTCGCCGAAGTCGCGGCGACCGTGCACCGCATCGTCCACGGCGGCGAGCTCTTTCGCGCCACCGCACGGCTCGGCGCCCCCGAGCTCGCCTCGCTCGCCTCGCTCGATGAGCTCGCGCCGCTGCACAATCCGCCGGCGCTCGCGGTGATCGCCGCGGTGCGTGCGCGGCTCGGCGACCGCCTGCCGCTCATCGGGGTATTCGACACGGCCTACTACGCCACGCTGCCCGAAGCCGCCTGGCGCTATGCGATTCCGGCGCGCTGGTACCGAGAGCTCGGCGTGCGGCGCTACGGCTTTCACGGCACCGCACACCGGTATCTGTGCGCCACGGCACGCACGCGTGTGCTCCCGGGCAAGCCGACTAGCCGGGTGGTGAGCCTGCAGCTCGGGCGCGGCTGCTCCGTGACCGCGACGCTCGATGATCGGCCGATCGCCACCAGCATGGGCTTCACGCCCCTCGAGGGGCTCGTCATGGGGACACGCTCCGGGGACTTCGATCCCGGTGCCCTGCTCTACGTCATGGAGCGCGCGGGCCTGTCGCCCGCCGAGATGCAGAAGGCTCTCAACAACGACAGCGGCCTGAAGGGCCTCTCCGGCCGCAGCGCCGATATGCAGGAGCTGCTGCGCCTCGAGCAGCAGGGCGATGCGGGTGCGGTACTCGCGATCGAGATATTCTGTCGCCGTGCGCGACATTACCTGGGGGCCTTCGTGTGCGAGCTCGGCGGCGTCGACGTCATCGCCTTCGGCGGCGGCATCGGCGAGCACAGCGCGGAGATCCGCCGCCGCATCGTGCACGGCCTCGAGTGGGCCGGCATCAGCATCGACGAGGAAGCGAACCGCGCTCCCGACGCGGGCAGCATCGGCGCGGCCGACAGCTGGGCCGCCGTCGAGGTGATCCGCGTCGACGAGGCGAGTGTACTGGCTGAGGAAGCGGCCGCACTCCTGAAGCGCGCCGCCTGAAGATTAGTTGGCCGGCATGTGGAGATTCTTTCAATGAGCGTAATCAATAGGCTTTCTTCAACGGGGCGCGTGCCTGACGAAATCCGCCGGGCCGCGGCGCAGCAGAAGCGGTTCGATCAGGACAATACCGAGAACACGGTCGGCTACGTGATGCTCGACTGCTCCGGCACTACGATGGACCGCTACGTCGATGCGCCAGCCATCGTCTTCGTCGAGGTGTTCAGGAAATACGGCCTCGAGGTCAGCATGGACGAGGCGCGCAAGCCCATGGGTCTGCGCAAGGATCTGCACATCAAGGCGATCACTGAGATTCCCTCAGTTCGCGAGCGCTTTACGGCGAAGTTCGGTCGTGAGCCGACGCAGGCTGACGTGGACAAGATGTTCGCGGTATTCGTTCCGACTCAGATCGACCTCCTGAAGAGCGGCAACTACCACGAGCTCTTGCCGGGCACGGCAGAGGTCGTCCGCAAGATGCAGCAGGACGGAATAAGGATCGGTGTCACTACCGGATTCACCCGCGGCATGCTGGATATCCTGCTCGCCGGCGGCGCCAAGCAGGGATTCAATCCCGATGCGGCCTGCGCCGGCGACGAAGTGGAAATGCCTCGCCCGACCGCGTACATGGTCATCAAGAACCTCGAGCGTCTGGGCGTGTTGAACCTCAAGAACGCGATGCGCCGCACCGTCAAGGTGGACGACACCGTCTCCGGCGCCGGAGAGGGCGCGCCGCTGTGCTGGCGGGTGGGCGCATCGAAGTGGAGCAACTACGTCGTCGACAGCTGGGCCGTCGCGAGGTCGCTGACTCCGGAGCAGCTGGCAGCGCGGGAGCGAGCTTCAAAAGAGAAGCTGATCACCGAAAGCGGTGCGCATTACGTGATCGACGATCTGCGGGACCTGCCGGCGGTGATCGCCGAGATCAATCAACGGCTGGCCCGCGGGGAAAGCCCGGACTGAGAGGATGCGTTCATGAGCACCGAACCGTATCTGCTGACTCCCGGACCGCTGACGACCTCGTTGCGCACCCGGCAGAGCATGCTGCGCGACTGGGGATCCTGGGATGTCGACTTCAACAGCATCACGGGCCGGATCCGCGAGCGGCTGTTGCAGATCGTTCACGGCACCGCGACGCACGAGTGCGTGCCGATGCAGGGCAGCGGCACGTTCTCGGTCGAGGCGGCCATCGGCACGCTGGTGCCCCGCGCCGGACACGTGCTGGTCCCGCAAAACGGGGCTTACTGTCAGCGCATCGCCCGAATATGCCGCGTGCTCGGTCGCAAGCTAACGACCATCGATTACGCCGAGAACATGCCGGTTGACACCGCGGACGTCGACCGCGTGCTGCGCACCGACGCCTCGATCACGCACGTGGCGCTGGTGCATTGTGAGACCAGCACCGGGATCCTGAACCCTTTGCAGGAGGTCGCCCAGGTCGTCGCGCGCCACGGCCGGGGCCTCATCGTCGATGCGATGAGTTCCTTCGGCGCGCTCGAGATCGACGCGCGCACCACGCCCTTCGATGCCGTCGTAGCCGCTTCGGGGAAATGTCTCGAGGGACCGCCCGGCATGGGCTTCGTCGTCGTGCGCCGCGAGGCGCTCGAGCGCTGCGAGGGTAACTGCCATTCGCTCTCGCTCGACCTGTATGACCAATGGATCTACATGCAGAAAACCACCCAATGGCGCTACACGCCGCCGACCCACGTCGTGGCAGCATTCGATTCGGCAATCGCCCAGTATCTCGAGGAGGGCGGCCTCGCGGCGCGCGCCGCCCGCTACGCCCAGAACTGCCGCACTCTGATCGGCGGCATGTCCAAACTCGGGCTGAAGAGCTTTCTGCCCGCAGCCATTCAGGCGCCGATCATCGTGACCTTCTTCGCGCCCGACAGTCCCCGCTACGTCTTCAAGGATTTCTACAACGCCGTCAAGGCGCGCGGGTATATCCTGTATCCGGGAAAGCTTACGACGGTGGAGACGTTCCGGGTCGGCTGTATGGGACAGCTCGGCGAGCGCGGCATCGCCGGCGCAGTCGAGGCAGTAGGTAAGGTGCTCGCGGAGATGCGGGCGGCGGCCTGAAGCCCCGTGGCTACCCTGACAGCGTCGACCGCGGCGCCGGCGCCCGGCACGCGGGCGCTGCGCATCGCGCAGACCCGCACCGTGCTGCTGCTCTTCTGCGGCTACGCTTCCTGCTACTTCTGCCGCTCGGACCTTTCGGTGGCGACTCCGCTCCTCATCGACGAGCTTGGCCGGCACGGCGTGAGCCACGGCGACGCCCTGGTCGCCATCGGCTCGATGGCCTCCTTCGGCGTGTTCGCCTACGCGATCGGCAAGTGGTTCCTCACCAGCCTGGGGGACTACTGGGGCGGCAAGCGCAATCTCCTGATTGCCACCGGAGGGGCGACCCTGTTCACGCTGCTGTTCGCCTCGAGCGCGGCCTTGCCCGTGTTCACGCTCGCCTGGATCGGCAACCGCCTGTCGCAGTCGATCGGCTGGTCGGCGCTCGTCAAGGTTTCCTCCAAATGGTTTCACTACTCGCGTTACGGTACGGTGGTGGCGATCCTCACCTGCAGCTACCTGGTCGGCGATGCCGGTGCACGGCAGAGCATGAGCCTGCTGCTCGAGCGCGGTGTCGGCTGGCGCGGGCTGTTCGTGTTTGGCGCGGCCGTGGCCGGCGTGATGTTCCTCGCCAATCTCCTGCTGCTGCGCGAGTCGTGCACCGACGAGGGGCACCCGGAAGCGGTCGCCAATCCGCGTAACGTCTTTGCCGGCGAGCACGCCGCGCCGCAGAGCTATCTCACGCTGGTGCTGCCGCTGCTGCGCTCCCGCGCCTTCCTCATGGTGTGCCTGCTCGGCTTCGCCACCACCATGGTGCGCGAGACCTTCAACACCTGGACGCCGGTCTACTTCCGCGACTTCCTCGGTTACAGCGTGAGCCAGGCGGCCTCGGCCTCGGCCATCTTCCCGGCCACCGGCGCCGTCTCGGTGCTGCTGGCGGGATGGACCAGCGACAAGGTCGGTCATCACTGCCGTGCGCTGCTGCTGCTCGGCGGACTCGCCGCCTGCGCCGTGGTCCTGCTCATTCTCACGACGCTCAAGCCGGGCGCCGCCGGGTCCCTCCTGCCGATCGCCATGATCGCGCTGGTCGCCTTCTGCCTCATGGGACCCTACGCGTTTCTTCCAGGCGCCTTCGCGCTCGACTTCGGCGGCCGACAGGCGGGTGCGGTCGCCTCGGGCCTCGTCGACGGTACCGGATACCTGGGCGGGGTGCTCGCCGGCTATGCGATGGGCAGGCTCGCGGTGGCCTTCGGCTGGGGCGGCGTGTTCGTCGCGCTCGCGAGCGTCGCCGCTCTCGCCGCGCTCGGCGCCGCCTATCTCTACGCCCTCATCGTCCGGCCCGTGCCCGGCGTCGCGTCCACGGCATCGGCGGGACTATGAAGATCGCGAGTCTCGAGACCTTCGCCAACCCCTTCGTGTGCTTCGTGCGCGTCACGAGCGACTCGGGCGCAGCCGGCTGGGGCCAGACCTCCACCTACAACGCCGATATCACCGCCGCCATCTTCCATCGGCAGGTGGCTCCCTGGGCGCTCGGCCAGGACGCCTTGCGAATAGACGCGCTTATTTCACGGGTCGAGGAGCGCGAGCACAAGTTTCCGGGCAGCTACCGCTGCCGCGCGCTCGCCGGCCTCGATACCGCGCTGTGGGACCTGCGCGGCAAGCTCGAGGGGAAGCCGGTCGTCGAGCTCCTCGGCGGCAAGCCGAAGCGGCTGCGCGCCTATGCCTCCTCGATGAAGCGCGACATCACTCCGGAACAGGAGGCCGCCCGGTTCCTCAAGCTCCGCGATACTCACGGCTTCGATGCCTTCAAGTGGCGGGTCGGAGCCGAATGCGGCCACGACGTCGACGAGTGGCCGGGACGCACGGAAGCGATCGTGCCCCTGGTCGCGCGCGCGCTCGGCGCGGGGGTGGCGAAGCTGGTCGATGCCAACAGCGGCTTCTCGCCGCCGCGCGCCATCGAGGTCGGGAGGCTCCTCGAAGCCGAGGGCGTCGGTCACTACGAGGAGCCCTGCCCCTACTGGAAGCTCGAGGAGACCAAGCGCGTCGCGGATGCGCTCGCGATCGACGTCACCGGCGGCGAGCAGGACTTCGACCTCGCCACCTGGGCGCGCATGATCGAGATGCGGGCGGTGGATATCGTGCAGCCCGACGTCATGTACATGGGCGGAATCACGCGTACGCTCGAGGTGGCGCGCATGGCAGCCGCCGCCGGTATGCCATGCACGCCGCACAGCGCCAACCGCTCGCTCGTCACCCTGTGCACGATGCACCTGCTCGGTGCCATCCCGAACGCCGGCAAGTACCTCGAGCTCTCGATCGAGGGCGCCGACTACTACCCGTGGGAGGCGGGGCTGTTCCTTGAGGACCCCTACCGCGTCGAGAATGGCCAGGTCACCATTCCGTCGGAGCCCGGCTGGGGTGTCGAGGTGAATCCCGATTGGCTCAGGGCGGCAGCCCATCAACGCAGCGGCTAGGAGCGCAGAGTTCATGCAGCCAGAAGAGGTGCGCACCGCGACCCACGCCCGCGCCATCGTCGAGGAGCGCGGCCTGACGCACGTCAAGGTGGGCGTGTTCGACAACGACGGGATCCTGCGCGGCAAGTTCATCGACCGCGCCAAGTTCTTCGCAGCGCTCGAGAAGGGCCTGGGCTTCTGCGACGTCGTGCTCGGCTGGGACTCCAATGATCAGCAGTACGACAACGTCACCTTCACGGGCTGGCACACCGCCTTTCCCGACGCCCCGGTGCGGCTCCTGCCCGAGACCTGCCGCGCGCTGCCGCTCGAAGGCAACATGCTCTTGTTCCTCGGCGAGTTCGCCGGCAAGGCCGAGGAGGTGTGTCCGCGCGCGACGCTGCGCCGGGTGCTCGCGCGCGCCGCGTCCATGGGTTACGGGACGGCGAGCGCCGCCGCAGAGTACGAGTTCTTCGTCTTCAGCGAGACGCCGGCGAGCGTGCGCGAGAAGCACTACCGCAATCTCACCAACCTGACACCCGGCTACTTCGGCTACTCGGTGCTGCGCAGCGGCGTGCACGCCGAGCTCTACCAGGCGCTGCTCAAGCTCGCCGACGACATGCGCATGCCGATCGAGGGCCTGCACACCGAGACCGGGCCGGGCGTCATGGAGGCGGCGCTGCACTATACGGAAGCGCTGGAGGCCGCCGACCGCGCCGCGCTCTTCAAGACCTTCGTCAAGGTGCTGTGCCAGCGCCGCGGCCTCATGGCCACCTTCATGGCCAAGTGGTCGCAACAGCTCCCGGGCCAGAGCGGGCACCTGCACGTGTCGCTCGCGCGCAAGGACGGCAGCCCGGCCTTTTACGACGAGCGCAAGCCCCACACCATGTCGGACGAGATGCGCTGGTTCGTCGGCGGGCAGCAGGCGCTGATGCCGGAGCTCCTCGCGATGGTGGCCTCGACCGTCAACAGCTACTCGCGCCTCGTGCCCGGCTACTGGGCGCCGACCTCCGCCACCTGGGGCGTGGAGAACCGCACCTGTGCGCTGCGCGTCATCCAGGGCGGACCCAAAAGCCAGCGGGTCGAGTACCGCATCGCGGCCGCGGACATCAATCCCTATCTCGCCCTCGCGGTGGCCATCGGCTCGGGGCTGTGCGGCATCGAGCAGCGCATCGAGCCCGACGAGCCGATCACGGGCAACGCCTACGACCGCAAGCTCCCCGCCGCGCGCGCGCTGCCGCGCACCCTCACGGAGGCCGCTGAGCGCCTCGTGGGCTCGAAGGCCGCGCACGAGCTCTTCGGCACGCCGTTCGTCGAGCACTACGCCGCGACCCGCGAGTGGGAGGAGCGCGAGTTCCGCCGCGCGGTCACCGACTGGGAGCTGGCGCGCTACTTCGAGATCATCTGATGGCGACGCTCAAGACTATCTCTCCCGTCGACGGCCGCGTTTACGCGGAGCGCACTCCCGCGACCGCCGCCGGGATCGACGCGGCGCTCGAGCACGCGCGCCAGTCGCAACGCGAGTGGCGCGGCGTGCCGACAGCTGCGCGCGCCGCCGTCATGGAGCGCTTCTGCGCCGAGTTCGAGCGCCGCGGGGCGGACATCGCCACCGGCCTCTGCTGGCAGATGGGCCGCCCGATCCGCTTCGCTCCGAGCGAGGTGCGCGGCACGCTCGAGCGCGCGCGCTACATGATCTCGATCGCCACCGCAGCGCTCGCGGATGTCGACCCGGGCCCGAAGCCCGCCTTCCGCCGCTTCATCCGCCGCGAGCCGCTCGGCGTCGTGTTCACGGTGGCGGCGTGGAATTATCCCTACCTCATCGCGGTCAACAGCGTGGTGCCGGCCCTGATGGCCGGCAATGCGGTGGTGCTCAAGCACTCGGCGCAGACACCGCTCGCCGCCGAAGCCTTCGCAGAGTGCTTCGCCGCAGCGGATCTGCCGCCGGGGCTCTTTCAGGTACTGCATCTCTCGCATGAGGACACCGAGCGGGTGATCGGCGATGCGCGCGTCGGCTTCGTGGCCTTCACCGGCTCGGTGGCCGGCGGCCGTGCGGTGCAGCGCGCCGCGGCCGAGCGCTTCGTGGGCGTCGGCCTCGAGCTCGGCGGCTGCGATCCGGTCTACGTGCGCCACGACGCAGACCTGAAGCACGCGATCGAGAACATCGTCGACGGCGCGTATTTCAACTCCGGCCAGTCGTGCTGCGGGCTGCAGCGCATCTACGTCCATGAGAGCGTCTACGAGCCCTTCACGCTCGGTGCCATCGAGCTCATCCGCCAGTACCGGCTCGGCAATCCGCTCGATCCCGAGACGACGCTCGGTCCGGTGGTGCGCACGGCGGCCGCGGACGCCGTGCGTGCGCAGATCCGCGCCGCGGTGGAAGCGGGCGCGCGGCCCGCAATCGAGGAGCGCGAGTTCGCCGCCAGCAAGGCCGGCACGCCCTATCTCGCGCCGCAGCTGCTGCTCGATGCCCCGGCCGTCTCCTCCGTCATGCGCGAGGAGATCTTCGGCCCCGTCGCCGGCGTCGCCCGGGTGCGCTCGGACGCCGAGGCCGTCGCGCTCATGAACGACAGCGCCTTCGGCCTCACGGCGGCGGTGTGGACGCGCGATGCGGAAGCCGCCGAGCGGCTCGGCGCCCAGGTCGAGACCGGCACCTTCTTCATGAACCGCTGCGATTACCTCGATCCGGCGCTCGCCTGGGTGGGCGTGAAGGATTCGGGGCGCGGCTGTACGCTTTCGGTGGTCGGCTACGAGCACCTGACACGGCCCAAATCCTTTCATCTGCGGGTGACGACGTGAGCGCAATTCTCAAGGCCAACTGGAACTATCCCACCACGGTCTGGGCGGGCCCCGGACGCATCGCGGAGCTCTCGGTGGCATGCAGCGCGCTCGGCATCCGCCGGCCGCTGCTGGTCACCGACGAGGGGCTGCGCGATGCGCCGATGGTGCGGCGGGCGCGCGGGCTCGTGCCCGACTGCGGACTCTTTGCGCGCGTGCGCGGCAACCCCGTGGCCGCGAACATCGACGAGGGGCTCGCGGCCTATCG
>JASHQW010000128.1 GCA_030038875.1 Gammaproteobacteria bacterium
CGCTCGTGCCGGCGGTGCTGCGCGGCACGCGGCGCGCGCTCTGGCCGGGCAGGGCGCTGCCGCTGCCGGGGCGGCTCGAGCTCGAGATCCTCGCGCCGATCACAGCGGCCCGCGGGGCAGGGAGCGAAGCGGTGCCGGCGCTGCGGGATGCGGCGCGTGCCGCCATCCTCGCCGCCCTCGGAGAGCCCGACCTCACATATTGCGACGATACTGCCCGCCCACCTGATACAGCGCCCGTGAGATCTGCCCGAGCGAGCAGACCTTGACGCACTCCATGAGCTCGGCGAACACGTTGCCGCCGGCGGCGGCGACCCGCTGCAGACCACCGAGGGCGTCGCCCGAGCGCCCGGCGTTACGCGCCTGGAAGGCCCGCACCGCCGCGACCTGATCCTGCTTCTCCTCCTCGGTCGAGCGGATCAGCTCCGTGCCCTTGTGCTCCTCGGCCGCATCCGCGCCCGAGAGGTAGGTGTTGACGCCGACGATCGGCAACGAGCCGTCGTGCTTGCGCGTCTCGTAGTAGAGCGACTCCTCCTGGATCTTGCCGCGCTGGTACATGGTCTCCATGGCGCCGAGCACCCCGCCGCGCTCCGACAGTGCCTCGAACTCCTTGTAGACCGCCTCCTCGACCAGGTCGGTCAGGTAATCGATGGCGAACGAGCCCTGCCAGGGATTCTGGATCTTGTTGAGCCCGAGCTCGCGATTGATGATCAGCTGGATGGCGACCGCACGCCGCACGCTCTCCTCGGTCGGAGTGGTGAGCGCCTCGTCGTAGGCGTTGGTGTGCAGGCTGTTGCAGTTGTCGAACAGCGCGTAGAGAGCCTGCAGCGTCGTGCGGATGTCGTTGAAGGAGATCTCGCGCGCGTGCAGGCTGCGCCCAGAGGTCTGCACGTGGTACTTGAGCATCTGGCTGCGCGGGCCCGCGTGGTAGCGCTCACGCATGGCGCGCGCCCAGATGCGGCGCGCCACGCGCCCGATGACCACGTACTCGGCATCCATTCCGTTGGAAAAGAAGAACGAGAGGTTCGGCGCAAAGTCATCGATCTTCATGCCGCGCGCCAGGTAGTACTCCGCGATGGTGAAGCCGTTGGCGAGCGTGAAGGCGAGCTGCGAGATGGGATTGGCGCCGGCCTCGGCGATGTGGTAGCCGGAGATCGACACGGAGTAGAAGTTGCGCACCCGGTGTTCGATGAAGTACTGCTGGACGTCGCCCATCATGCGCAGCGCGAACTCGGTGGAGAAGATGCAGGTGTTCTGCGCCTGGTCCTCCTTGAGGATGTCGGCCTGCACGGTGCCGCGCACCGCTTCCAGCGTCTCGGCGCGGATGCGCTCGTACACCTCGCGCTCGAGGAGCTCATCTCCCGTCACCCCGAGGAGCGCGAGCCCCGAGCCGTCGTGGTGCGCGGGCAGCGCGCCCCGGTAGGCGGGGGGCGCCACGCCGCGCGCCGCCGCCGCGGCGTTCAGGGCCGCGATCTTCCTCTCGGCCGCGCCCCAGCGCCCTTCCGCCCTCAGGTAGCGCTCCACCTGCTGATCGGTGGCGGTGTTCATGAACATGGCGAGCAGCATCGGCGCCGGCCCGTTGATGGTCATGGAGACCGAGGTCGAGGGCGAGCACAGGTCGAAGCCCGAGTAGAGCTTCTTCATGTCGTCGAGCGTCGCGATCGAGACGCCGGAGTTGCCGGTCCGGCCGTAGACGTCGGGGCGCGTGTCCGGATCCTCTCCATAGAGAGTGGTCGAATCGAAGGCGGTCGAAAGGCGCGCCGCGCCGTGCCCGTGCGCCAGGTAGTGGAAGCGCCGGTTGGTGCGCTCCGGTCCCCCTTCGCCCGCGAACATGCGGGTCGGATCCTCCTCCTCGCGCCGGTAGGGATAGACGCCTCCCGTATAGGGATAGGCGCCGGGCAGGTTCTCCATGAGGATGAAGTGCAGCAGCTCGCCCCAGTCGCGCGCCTGCGGCACGGCGAGCTTCGGGATCGCCGAGCGCGACAGGCTCTCGGTGTAGTTCTCCCCCTTCACGAGCCGCTCGCGCACCTTGTAGGAGTAAGTCGCGTCCGTCGCCGAGCGCACCCGCTCGGGCCATGCCTTGAGCTCAGCTTGGCCCTCGGCGCCGACAGCCTCGAGGGCACGGTTGTAGGCCGCGCGCAGCTCGCGCCGCGTGGCATCGGCCGCGCGCTCCTCGAGGGCCTCCTGCGGGTACGGCTCCAGCGGCGTGGGCAGGCGCGCGTCGTGCAGCGCCTTGAGCGACTCGTACAGGCCGTAGGCGCGCCGTGCGGCCTGGCACTGCTCCTCGGCGCGCGCCCGTGCGGCACGGCCCGCGTGCGCGATCTCGGCCAGGTAGCGCGTACGCGACCCGGGAATGAGCGGTGCGCGCGCCGCGAGCTGCGTCGGACCCGCGTCGGAGAGCTGCCAGGACGCCGTGCCGATCTTCTTGTCGGCGAGCGCCGCGCACAGGGCGGCAAACAGCCGGTTGACGCCCGGGTCGTTGAAGCGGCTGGCGATCGTCGGGAATACCGGCAGCTGCGCATCGGCCAGCTTGACTCTCTCGGGGTGATTGCGCCGCCATTGCTTGCGCACGTCGCGCAGGCTGTCATCCGCGCCGCGCTTCTCGGCCTTGTTGAGCACGATGAAGTCAGCGTAGTCGAGCATGTCGATCTTCTCGAGCTGGCTGGCGGCCCCGTATTCGCTCGTCATCACATACAGCGACAGGTCGACCATGTCGACGATCTCGGTATCCGACTGGCCGATGCCCGCCGTCTCGACCAGCACCAGGTCGAAGCCGCACGCCTGATACAGCTGGATAACCTCGCGCAGCACGGCGGAGGTCGCGAGATGCGCGCGCCGCGTGGCGAGCGAGCGCATGTAGATATGGTCGGACGACAGGCTGTTCATGCGGATGCGATCGCCGAGCAGCGCGCCGCCGCTGCGCCGCCGGGTCGGATCCATCGCCACCACCGCGATCTGCGCCTTGGGGAAGGCGCGCGTCAGCCGTGCGAGCAGCTCGTCCGTGAGGCTCGACTTGCCGGCGCCGCCCGTACCGGTGATGCCGATCACCGCAGCCCGGTGGCGCGAGCGCCCGAGCGCGCGGCGAATCTGCTCGGCCTGGGGCTCCCCGGCCCCGGCAGCGCCCTCGAGCACCGAGATGGTACGCGCCACGAGGCCGTGATCGCGCGCGTTGAGCGGCCGGAACTCGTACGGGGGCTTGTGCACCGCGCCGATGCGCGCGAACACGTCGTCGATCATGCCCGCGAGCCCGAGCCGCCGGCCGTCCTCGGGGGTGTAGATCTTCTCAACCCCGTGCCTCTCGAGTGCCTCGATCTCGTGCGGCGCGATGGTGCCGCCGCCGCCCACCACTACGCGAATGTGCGGATAGCCGCGCTCGCGCAGCATGTCGACCATATAGGCGAAATACTCGTTGTGGCCGCCCTGATAGGAGCTCACCGCGATGGCGTCGGCGTCCTCATCGATCGCCGCCCGCACGATGTCGGCGACGCTGCGGTTGTGCCCGAGGTGCACGACCTCGGCGCCGCGCGCCTGCAGCAGCCGCCGGATCATGTTGATGGCGGCGTCGTGGCCGTCGAAGAGCGAGGCGGCCGAGACGAACCGCAGCGGGGGGCGCGGCTGCTCGATGCCGGGAGCGGCCGCGGGGCCGCCCTTGAGGGGAGCGTTCACGCTTTCTTTACTCTCGGGTAGAATATCTACTCATGAGTATGATCGAGGCCCGAGCTGTGGGTCAACGCGCTTGGGCGGGTGCGCCGATTGCTGCGCCGCCCGCGGTCAAGCCCGCAGCTGCAGCGCCGCTATAATACTCCGCACACCCATGAACAGCCGCCGCGCCAGTGCCGCCCCAGCGGGCAAGTCCTCCGCCGCAAGCCCCTCGCCATGGCGGGCACGCCGCCGGGACCGCGCGGTGAAGCGCGAGGCGGTGATCCGCGCCGCCGCCCGCGCCTTCAACCGCAAGGGCTACCACAACACCTCGCTCGACGACATCGCCGCGGCGCTCGAGGTCACCAAGCCCACCGTCTACTACTACGTCACCAACAAGGAACACCTGCTGTTCCAGTGCTTCCTCGCCGGGATCGAGCCGATCCGCGCCGCGTTCCGCGAAGTGAAGGATCGCGAGGCGCCGGCGCGCGAGCGCCTCGACGCGGTGCTGCGCCATTACGGCGAGGCGGTGGCGTCCGAGTTCGGCTGGTGCATGGTGCGCGCCGAGGACCAGGACCTCTCCCCCGCCATGAGCCGCCACATCAAGGCGCTCAAGTCCGAGATCGACCAGGGCATCCGCCGCCTGATCCGCGAAGGAATCCAGGACGGCTCGATCGAGCCCTGCGACCCGAAGATGACCGCATTCGCGCTCGCCGGCGCTCTCAACTGGATCGCCCACTGGTATCGTGAGGACCAGTCGCTGACTCCAGCCGAGATCGCCGCGGCGTTCGTCACCATATTCGAGGGCGGCCTGCGTCCGCGCAGCGCCCCCCAGGCCGCAACCCGCGCGCCGCTGCGGCGGCGGGTGCGTATCGCCCGCTGAAACTACCAGAGGCTTGCACCATGTCCGCTCCAGACGTCGTCATCGCATCCGCCAAGCGCACGCCCATCGGGGCCTTCATGGGCGCGCTCTCCCCTCTCACCGCCGTACAGCTCGGCAGCGCGGCCATCCAGGCCGCCGTGCAGGCCTCGGGGGTCGCGCCCGGCGACATCCAGGAGGTCATCATGGGATGCGTCCTGCCGGCCAACCTCGGCCAGGCACCGGCGCGCCAGGCGGCGCTCGGCGCCGGGATCCCGCAGGCGGTCCCGGCCACCACCATCAACAAGATGTGCGGCTCGGGCTTGAAGGCGGTGATGCTCGCCGCCGAGCAGATCCGCTCCGGCACGGCCGACATCGTACTCGCCGGCGGACTCGAGTCGATGAGCAACGCGCCCTACATGCTCTCGAAGGCCCGCAGCGGCTACCGCATGGGCAACGGCGAAGTCATCGACCATATGATGCGTGACGGGCTGCAGAGTCCCTTCGACGGCAAGGCGATGGGCTGCTTCGCCGACTCGACCGCGGCCAGGTACAACTTCACGCGCGCCCAGCAGGATGCCTTCGCCACCGAGTCGGTGCGGCGTGCCATGGCCGCGCTCGAGAAGGGTGAGTTCGATACCGAGGTGACGCCCGTGACCATCAAGGGCCGCAAGGGCGATACGGTGATCGCGCGCGACGAGACCCCCGGCACCTGTGACGTGAGCAAGATCGGCACGATGAAGCCGGCCTTCAACAAGGACGGCACCGTGACGGCCGCGAGCTCCTCCTCGATCTCCGACGGCGCCGCGGCGCTGGTGCTCATGAAGGGCGAGACCGCCGCGGCGCGCGGCGTCAAGCCCTTGGCGCGCGTGCTCGCCTGGGCGAGCCACGCGCAGGAGCCCGAGTGGTTCACGACCGCCCCGGTCGGTGCCATCGCCAAGGTGCTCAAGCAGCTCGGGTGGAAGCCGCATGACGCGGACCTCTACGAGATCAACGAGGCGTTCGCGGTGGTGACCATGGCGGCGATGCGCGACATCGACATCGATCACGCGCGCGTCAACGTCAACGGTGGCGCCTGCGCGCTCGGACATCCGATCGGCGCCACGGGGGCGCGTATCCTCACGACGCTGGTCCACGCGCTGCGCCGCCGCGGCTTGAAGCGCGGCATCGCCGCGCTGTGTCTCGGCGGCGGGAACGCCGTAGCGCTCGCCATCGAACGGATGTGAGTAGCAAGACGCATCGGCATTTCCGTGGCGCAAGGGTGGTATTTCTTCTGCGAATCCATTGATGCGAAGTCCGAGAAAGCGGCCTTAAGTGGCATCACCGCGCGATTTGCGCTAGAACTGTGTGTGGCCATGTTCTGCCCCGTCTGCAAAGCCGAGTATCGGCTTGGGTTCACGCACTGCTCCGATTGCGACGTTGACCTCGTCGAGGATCTTGGCCCCGAACGATCCGCTGCCCGCACGGCGAGCGAGGACGAGAATCCTGAATCAGCCGCGCTCCTTTGGACGGGCACCGATGCTCACGCCCAACGCGCCATTTGCGATGCGCTGTACGCAGCCAATATCTCCTATCACCAGCACAACCGAGATGAGGGAATTCTGCCCGGCTTGCCCAATCCGGTTTACGCCGTGTTCGTGCACCCGGGTGACCGCGAGGCCGCCGAAGCGGTGCTCGACGATGTTCATCACCGAGTCGATCTCGGCGATCTGTCCGTAGCGGATGACGAA
>JASHQW010000129.1 GCA_030038875.1 Gammaproteobacteria bacterium
GGCCATGGTGTTGGCCGTGTACATCCCACCACAGCTCCCGGGACCCGGGATGGCCGTACGCTCGATCTCCTGCAGGCCGCTCTCCGAGAGCGTCCCCGCCGAGCGCGCCCCGACCGCCTCGAAGACGGTCACGATGTCGCGGCGCTGCGTGCCGGGCCGGATGGTGCCGCCGTAGACGAACACAGCCGGGCGGTTGAGCCGCGCCATGGCCATGGCGCAGCCCGGCATATTCTTGTCGCAGCCCCCGATCGCGACGAAGCCGTCGAAGCCCTCGGCCCCGACCACCGCCTCGATGGAGTCCGCGATGATCTCGCGCGACACGAGCGAGTAGCGCATGCCCGGCGTGCCCATCGAGATGCCGTCGGAGACGGTGATGGTGTTGAAAAGAACGCTCTTGCCGCCGGCGCCGTCGATGCCCGCCGCCGCGGCGTCGGCCAGCGCACCGATATGCACATTGCAGGGGGTCAGCTTGGCCCAGGTCGAGGCCACGCCGATCTGGGGCTTCGCGAAATCCTCATCGCGGAACCCCACCGCGCGCAGCATGGCGCGCGCCGGGGCCTGCTTCACCCCGTCGACCACGATGCGCGAGTAGGCACGCGGGTCCACCGCGTTTTTCGTGTTTTTCATGCGCGGAGATTAACACCGCGCCGGGCACGCACCTTATGCCCGCTTCGACTCGAGAGTGTGCGCTTAACTCGTTGACAAGCCCGCGGTTCCTGTGCTCCCATCGAGTGAACAGGCTTTACGTCCCGTGACACCCGAAGCAACAGCGCACCTGACCCCCGCCGCGGCACCCGCCGCACGGCTCGCGCGGCTTTTGGGACTGCCCGCACTGCAGCTCCTTAGCGGGGCAAAGCGGTGCGGGGCACGCGCGATCGCCTGACCAGCAGGCACGAGCGAGAGTCAGGAGAACTCAAAACCCCGCACCGGCCGAGAAGCCGCTGCGGGGTTTTTTACGTTTGCAGTGCGGCCGGGGCCGCAGGAGTGATGCGATGAGGCTTTATTCACATAAGGACGTCGACCGCAAGGCCCTGAAGGGCGCGCGCATCGCCATCCTGGGTTACGGCAGCCAGGGCCGGGCACACGCTCTCAATCTCAAGGACTCGGGCTTCGACGTCGTCGTCGGAGTAAGGAAGGCGGGGCTAAGCTGGAAGAAAGCGCGCCGCGACGGCCTCGAGGTCGCCGAGCCCGCCGCCGCCGCGGCGAGCGCGGACCTCGTCGCCATGCTGGTGCCGGATCTGGCGCAGAAGGCCCTTTACCAGGAGGTGAAGAAGGGTCTGAAGAAGGGCGCGACACTGCTCTTCGCGCACGGATTCAACATTCATTTCAAGCAGGTGAAGCCGCGGCCCGACCTCGACGTGGTGCTGATCGCCCCCAAGGGGCCGGGCGATCTGGTGCGCCGCCAATACCAGCAGGGTCGCGGCGTGCCGTGCCTGCTCGCGGTCGCGCAGGATGCCAGCGGCAAGGCGCACGCCCGCGCCCTCGCCTACGCGCATGGCATCGGCGGCACGCGCGGCGGCGTGCTCGAGACCACCTTCGCCGAGGAGACCGAGACCGATCTCTTCGGCGAGCAGGCGGTGCTGTGCGGCGGTGCCACCGAGCTCGTGGTCAAAGGCTTCGAGACACTGGTCGAGGCGGGTTATCAGCCCGAGGTCGCCTACTACGAGTGCCTCCATGAGCTCAAGCTCATCGTCGACCTGCTGCACGAGGGCGGGCTCGCCAAGATGCACCAGTTCATCAGCGAGACCGCCAAGTACGGGGACCTGACGCGCGGGCCGCGCATCGTCAACGAGCGCGTCAAGAACGAGATGCGCCGCATACTGAGGGAAGTCCAGAGCGGCAAGTTCGCACGCCAGTGGATCAGGGAAAACGCCGAGGGGCGTCCCAATTATCAGAAGCTGCTCGCCGCCGACATCGACCGTCAGATCGAGAAGGTCGGGGCCAGCCTGCGCGCCCGGATGCCGTGGCTCAACGAGCGGCGGGCGTGATGGAGAGGCCATGCAGCGCAATGGATTCGCGGCGTTCCCGCAAGGGTTTGTCTCGCCGCGGGCGCCGGTTGCGCTGACGAAGTTTTGAGGTATCGCACATGACCAACAATCCCGACCGAGTACTGATCTTCGACACGACGCTGCGCGACGGGGAACAGTCCCCGGGCTGCAGCATGACGCAGCCGGAGAAGCTGCGCGTCGCGCGCGCGCTCGCCGAGCTCGGCGTCGACGTGATCGAGGCGGGCTTCCCGGCCGCCTCGCGCGGCGACTTCGAGAGTGTGCAGGCCGTGGCGCGCGAGGTGCAGGAGCCGATCATCTGCGGACTCGCCCGCTGCAATCCGGAGGACATCGATCTCGCCGCGCGCGCCCTCAAGGACGCCCCGCGCCGCCGCATCCACGTGTTCCTCGCCACCAGCGCGATCCATCGGCAGTACAAGCTCAACATGGCGCAGGAGGAGATCCTGCGTGCCGCCGCGGCCGGCGTGGCCCGCGCCCGTGAGCTTGCCGAGGACGTCGAGTTCTCGCCCGAGGACGCCTCGCGCACCGAGCTCGAGTTCCTCGCCCAGGTGGTGGAGGTGGCGATCGCCTCGGGCGCCAGCACCGTGAACATCCCCGACACGGTCGGCTACACGGTCCCGGACGAGTTCGCGGAGCTGTTCCGCTATCTGCGCAAGAACGCGCGCGGTATCGACGGCATCCGCCTCTCGGTGCACTGCCACGACGATCTCGGCATGGCGGTCGCCAACAGCCTGACCGCGGTGGTCGCCGGAGCGCGCCAGGTCGAGTGCACCATCAACGGCATCGGCGAGCGCGCCGGCAACTGCTCCCTCGAGGAGGTGGTGATGGCGCTCAAGACCCGCGCCGCGTTCTTCAATGTGACGACCGGCATCCACACCCAGCGCCTCTATCCCACTTCACGCCTCGTCTCGAGCATCACCGGCATGCCCGTTCCGCGTAACAAGGCGGTGGTCGGCGAGAATGCCTTCGCGCACGAGGCCGGCATTCATCAGCACGGCATGCTCAAGCACTACTCGACCTACGAGATCCTGCGGCCGGAGGACGTGGGCCTGTCGCGCAGCCATCTGGTGCTCGGCAAGCATAGCGGACGGCACGCGCTGCGCGAGCGCGTTCAGGCTCTCGGCTTCGAGCTCGACGAGGCGGAGTTCAACCGGCTGTTCGAGGAGTTCAAGGCGCTCGCCGACCGCAAGAAGGAGCTCTACGACGGCGACATCGAGGCGCTGGTGCTGCGCGCGGAAGGCTCGGCGCCCGGGCCCTGGACGCTCACCGAGCTCACCACCGAGGCGCGCAGCTCAGGTCCCGCGCGGGCGCTGGTCGTGCTCACACATGCGGACGGCCGCTGCGTCGAGCACGCCGCCTCCGGCGACGGCCCGGTGGATGCGGCGTTCAAGGCCATCGAGGCCGCCACCGGCGTCCGCGTGGTGCTGCGCAAATTCGAGGTGAAGGCGGTCTCCGAGGGCGAGGATGCGCAGGGCGAGGCGCGGGTGTACGTGGAGTACAATCACAGGACGTACCGGGGCGCGAGCGTGAGCACGAACATCGTCGAGTCCGGCACGCGCGCGTTCCTCGAGGTGATCAATCGCATCGAGCTGGCGCAGGCCGGAAGCCGCGCGCGCGCTGCAGCTGCGCCGCCAGTGCCGGCCGCCGTGTGAAGGTACAGGAGCCACCCATGCCCATTCCGGCCACGCAGTTCATCTGGTTCAACGGCAAGCTGGTGCCGTGGGAGAAAGCCACGGTGCACGTGCTGTCGCACGCGCTGCACTATGGCTCAGCGGTGTTCGAGGGCATACGCGCCTACGACACCCCGCGCGGTGTCGCCGTCTTTCGCCTGCGCGATCACACCCGCCGGCTGTTCGATTCGGCCAAGGTGTACCGGATCCAGATACCCTTCGCTGCCGATCAGATCAACGACGCCTGCCGCCAGGTGATCGCAGTGAACTCGCTCACCCGTGGTGCGTACATCCGACCGGTGGCATTCCGCGGTTACGGCGAGATC
>JASHQW010000021.1 GCA_030038875.1 Gammaproteobacteria bacterium
ATGTCGGCGACCCACACGAGGATCAGCGTAAAGAGCACCCACTGGCCGTGCGGCGGCGCGAGGCGCAGCCACACCAGCGCGAGCCATGAAGGCACCAGCGCCAGCACGCCCGCGACGCCCGCGGCCCACGGCGACACCAGGCGCGGCGCGAAGGCAATCCACATGAATGCCGTGAGCCACCAGAGCACCGCCGCGACGAGGATCAGGTCGCGCCCCCCTCGCGCGGCCGACACCCTCCAGGCGAGCGGCAGCAACAGCGCGACCACCGCCACGTAGGTGAGGCGCCGCGCCGCGCTCGGGAGGCGCAGGAACGCCGACCACTCCCAGGCACCGGCGAGCAGCAGCGCCGTGAGCGCCACCACCGTCGCCCAGGTCGGCAGCCACAGCAGGATCACCAGCAGCGCCGCGGCCAACACCACGGCGGTCAGCACCCGCTTGCGCAGCGACTCGCTCACCGTGCGGCACCTGCCGCCGCCGGGCGCTGTCCGAAGCGCCGCTCACGGCTTGCAAAGAAAGACAGTGCCTCGTTGAGATCCGCGACCGCGAAGTCCGGCCACAGACGCTCCGTGAAGTACAGCTCCGCGTAGGCCAGCTGCCAGAGGAGGAAATTGCTGATGCGGTGCTCGCCGCCGGTGCGAATGTGAAGATCGGGATCCGGCAGCCCGGCGAGCGACAGCCTTGCTGCAAACCGCGGCTCGCTGATTTCCTCAGGGCGCATGGATCCGCTCGAGCATTCCCGTGCAAGTGATTGAGCCGCCTGAACAATATCCCAGCGTCCGCCATAGCTGACGGCCACCTGCAGGGCGAGACCGCGGTTGCCCCCGGTGCGCTCCTCGGCGGCGGCGATGCGCGCTTGCAGCCGCACCGAGAGACTGCGGCGCTCGCCGATGAAGCGCAGCCGCACCCCCTTCTCGTGAAGCTCGGCGACCTCGCGGTCGAGCGCCTCGAGAAAGAGGTTCATCAGGCTCCCGACCTCGTCGGCGGGGCGGCCCCAGTTCTCGCTCGAGAACGCGAACAGCGTCAGCGCCTCGATCTTGAGGCGCGTGCATTCCTCGACGCACATGCGCACGGGCTTGAGTCCCGCCTTGTGCCCGGCGGCGCGTGCCACGGCGCGCGCGGCGGCCCAGCGCCCGTTACCGTCCATGGTGATGGCGATATGCCTCGGCAGATTCAACGGGGCCATCAGACCTGCATGACCTCTTTTTCTTTGCCGGCGAGCGCCGCGTCGATATCGGCGATGTGCTTGTCGGTGAGCTTCTGGATGTCGGTCTCCGCGCGCCGCTCGTCGTCCTGCGAGAGGTGCTTGTCCTTCATCTTGTGCTTGATCTCGTTCATGACGTCGCGGCGCACGTTGCGTACCGCGACGCGGGCGTTCTCCGCATCGTGGCGCAGCATCTTGGTGAGCTCCTTGCGCCGCTCCTCGGTGAGCGGCGGCATCGGTATGCGGATCACGGTCCCGGCGGTCATGGGCGTGAGCCCCAGGTCCGACTTGAAGATCGCCTTCTCGATCGCCTGTACGACGCTCTTCTCCCAGGGAGAGATCACCAGCGTCCGTCCCTCCTCGACCGCGATGCTCGCCACCTGCTGCAACGGCACCTCGCTCCCGTAGTAGTCGACCTTGAGATGCTCAACGAGGCTCGGGTGCGCGCGCCCGGTCCGCAGCTTCTTCAGGTCCGCCTGGAAGGTGTGGACGCACTTGGCCATGCGCGTGGCGGCGTCTTTCTTCAGTTCTTCGAGCATAGTGTCTCCTCGCGGCCTCGAGCGCGGTCACTCGTTGGTGACCGCCGTGCCGACGTCCTCGCCGCGCACGATGCGGGTGAGGTCCCCGGGATTGTTGAGATTGAAGACCCGCAAAGGCAAGCGGTTGTCACGGCACATGACGATGGCGGTCGCGTCCATGACGCTCAGCCTGTCGGTCAGCACCTTGTCGAAGGTGATGTGCGCATAGCGCACCGCCGCGGGGTTGCGCAGCGGATCCTCCGAGTACACGCCGTTCACCTTGGTGGCCTTCAGCAGCACGTCGGCATTGATCTCGATGGCGCGCAGCGCCGCGGCCGTGTCGGTGGTGAAGAACGGGTTGCCGGTACCCGCGGCGAACACCGCGATGCGGCCCTTCTCGAGATGGCGCACGGCGCGCCGCCGGATGTAATCCTCGCACACCTCGTTGATGCGGATCGCCGACATCACCCGCGCGTGCAAACCTAAGCTCTCGAGCGCATCCTGCAGCGCGAGCGAGTTCATCACCGTGGCGAGCATCCCCATGTGATCGGCCGCCACGCGATCCATGCCGGCGCGCGCCAGTCCCGCGCCGCGGAAGATGTTGCCGCCGCCGATCACCACCGCCACCTGCACGCCCATCTGCACGATGTCGCTCAGCTCGCCGGCGATGCGCTTGAGCACCGTCGGATCGATGCCGTAGTCGCTCTCCCCGAGCAGCGCCTCGCCCGAGAGCTTCACCAGGATCCGCGTGTAGCGCGGCTTCGCTTGCGTCATCTCTCACCTCCGCCGATGGAAAAAACCCCGCGCGCGGCGGGGTCCTCTCCTTAGGCTATACAGCAGTCGCGCTCAGCTCCCGGTCGCCAGCCGCGCCACCTCGGCGCCGAAGTCATCGGCTTTCTTCTCGATGCCGGCGCCCACCTCGAAGCGCTCGAACGCGACCACCTCGGCCTTCGCGCCCTTGACGAGCTTCTCGATCGTGACGTCAGGGTCCTTGACGAACGCCTGACCGTACAGGGAGATCTCGTTGAGCGCCTTGCGCAGCCGACCCTCGACCATCTTGGCGACGATCTCCGGCGGCTTGCCCTCGCCCTGCGCCTGCTCGGTGAGGATCTCGCGCTCCTTGGCCACCACGTCGGCGGGCACCTGTTGTGCGGTGAGGTATTTCGGGCTGCTCGCGGCGACGTGCATCGCCAGGTCGTAGGCGAGGCTCGCCGGTCCGCCTTTGACGGCGACCAGCGCGCCGATGCGCGTCCCGTGGACGTAGGCGCCGAGCTGATCGGGCGAAGTCACCCCGGCAAAGCGCCGGACGTTGATGTTCTCGCCGATCTTGGCGATGAGCTCGCGGCGGCGCTGCTCGACGCCCTCGCCCGAGGCAAGGCGCGCCTCGGCGAGCGCGGCGAGATCCTTAGGCTTTGCGGCCAGCACGCACTGTGCCACCGCCTCCGCGAAGGCTTTGAAGTCGGGCCCGCGCGCTACGAAGTCGGTCTCGCAGTTGACCTCGACCATCGCGGCGCTGCGTGCGTCGGGAGACCTGGCGATTACCACGACGCCTTCGGCCGCGACCCGGGCCGCCTTCTTGTCGGCCTTGGCGAGCCCCTGTTTGCGCATCAGCTCCGCGGCCGCATCGAGATCCCCCTTGGTCTCAACGAGGGCCTTCTTGCACTCCATCATGCCCGCGCCGGTGCGCTCGCGAAGCTGCTTGACCGTCTCTGCCGTAATGTTCATCAGCCGCCTCCTTGGCACTCATTCGCCGGCGGCGTCGCCGCGGCCCTTGCGGCGGCTCGCAGCCGGGGTGCCGCGTCGTGCGTTGGCGGTAGCGGCGACCGGGTCGTCGGTGGCATCCGCCTCGTCGACCTCCGCATCGAGATCCTCGGCACCGGTCTCGGCGGCGGGGATGACCGGCGCGGGGGCGGCCACCGGGCGGCGACGCGCCGGGGCCTTCTTGCGCACCGCTGCGGTGGGCCTGCGGCCCGCGCGCGGGGCTTTCTTGCGCGGATGGCCGGCCTCGTCGAGCTCGACGAACTCGTCCTCGCCGACCGCAACCTGCGGCACCGATGCCTTGCCCTCGAGCACCGCGTCGGCGACGCCGGCGGTGTAGAGCTGGATCGCCCGCATGGCGTCATCGTTCCCCGGTATCACGTAGTCGATGCCGTCGGGGGAGCAGTTGGTGTCGACGATCGCCACGACCGGGATGCCGAGCTTCTTCGCCTCGTGCACCGCGATGTTCTCGTGACCGACGTCGACTACGAACAGCGCGTCCGGGAGCGACTCCATATGCTTGATGCCGCCCAGGCTCTTCTCGAGCTTGTCCATCTCGCGGCGCAGCTGCGTCGCTTCCTTCTTGCCGCGCTTGTCGAGGGCGCCCGAGGCGGCGAGCTCGGTGATCTCGCCGAGGCGCTTGATCGACTGGCGGATGGTCTTGAAGTTCGTGAGCATGCCGCCGAGCCAGCGCTGGTTCACGTACGGCTGACTCGCGCGCTCGGCTTCCTTCTGGATGGAGTCGCGCGCCGAGCGCTTGGTGCCGACGAACAGCACCGTGCCGCCGTCGGCGATCACGCCCTTGATGAAGCCCGCAGCCTCCGCGTACATGGGCTGCGTCTTCTCGAGATTGATGATGTGGATCTTGTTTCGCTCGCCGAAGATGAAAGGGGCCATCTTCGGGTTCCAGAAGCGGGTCTGGTGTCCGAAATGGACACCCGCTTCCAGCATCTGTCGCATGGACACGCCAGGCATGGAAAACTCCTGTTCGGGTTGAGCCTCCGCGCATCCCCGTGACCATCCCCGCTCGCGCAGCCCCCAGGGGACCTTGCAGGCGGGAACACCCAGTCAGCGGGTATACGATGCGCGTGTGGGTTGCGTTGCCAAAAAAGGCCGCGCTTTATACCATGAAGACCTCGTCGGAACAATGTCTTACGCCACCCTGCCCGCCCCTTGGCAGACAGCGCTTCCGGCCCCATTTGTGTGCTTATGCAAGTGACGATCAAGACCCCTGAGGAGCAGGAGAAGATGCGGGTGGCCGGGCGGCTGGCCGCCGAGGTGCTCGACATGATCGGCCCGCACGTGGTGCCGGGGGTGACGACCGCCGAGCTCGACCAGATCTGCCACGACTACATCGTGAACGTGCAGCGCTCGGTTCCCGCGAACCTCAACTACCGCGGCTTCCCGAAAACCATCTGCACCTCGGTCAATCACGTCGTCTGCCACGGCATCCCGAATGACAAGCGCTTGAAGGCCGGCGATATCGTCAACATCGACGTGACCGTCATCCGCGACGGCTTCCATGGCGACACCAGCCGCATGTACGCGGTCGGCAAGGCTCCGGCGCACGCCCAGCGCCTCACCGACACCTGTTTCGCCGCCATGTGGCGCGGCATCCGCGCGGTGCGCCCCGGGGCGCATCTCGGCGACATCGGCCACGCCATCCAGACCTTCGTCGAGGGGAATGATTATTCGGTGGTGCGCGAGTACTGTGGCCACGGCATCGGGCGCATCTACCACGAGGATCCCCAGGTCCTGCACTACGGGGAGCCCGGCACCGGACTCGAGCTGAAGGCCGGCATGACCTTCACGATCGAGCCCATGGTGAACGCCGGCAAGCGTCACGTGCGCCTCCTCGGCGACGGCTGGACGGTGATCACCAAGGATCACTCCTTGTCGGCACAGTGGGAGCACACGGTGCTCGTCACCGAGACGGGGGTCGACGTGTTGACGCTCGGCGCGGACGGCGGGCCGCACTAGTTATGAAGCTCGGGTTCGCCACGTCCATGTGGCGCCCCTCGCGGCGCCGAGCAAAAGGCGTGACTTTTGCTCGGCGCTCGCCGCCTGCGGCGGCGGGCACATCCCTGTGCCTGTTAGGTTGAGAATGGGAGCCTCCGACGCAGAGCTGCTGGAGCAATCGCTCCCTGCCGCACCCGCCGCAGCGCCCTGGCGGTTGCTCGCGGGTCTTCCCGCGAGGCTGACCGGAGGCGAGCCGGCCGCCTGGCGCGCGCTGCTGCGTGAGGCGCACGAGGAGCTGAAGGCGCGCTTCTTCGCCGA
>JASHQW010000130.1 GCA_030038875.1 Gammaproteobacteria bacterium
TTGCCGACATGGACTCCTGGGGATACAGCTTCCGGCTCGGCTCGACGCGCGCCTGGTTCGAGGACGATGCCGCGGACGCGCGCGCCTGGCTCGAGCGGCACGGGGTCATCGATGCGCTCGGGCATGTCACGGGCGGCCTGCGCGCGGGGTGAGCTGACCGAAGGCCGGATCGATCATGAGCGCGCCCCGCAAAGCAAAGAGCGCCGCAAGGCCTCCCGACACCTCGGGGTTCCTCGCCGGGATCTGGGAGCGCATCAAGGCGCACAAGGTGGTGCAGTGGACGCTCGCCTATCTCGCGGTCGCCTACACGTTGCTGCACGGCGCCGAGATGCTCGCCCATTCCTTCAGCTGGCCGCACGCGCTGCTGCGAGGCTTCGCGGCGCTGCTGGTGCTCGGCGTTCCGGTGGTCGTCGCGCTCTCGTGGTACCACGGCACCTATGCGCGCCAGCGGGTGAGCGCCACCGAGGTCATGGTCATCGCGCTGCTGCTGGCGGTGGGCGGCGCGCTCGTGTGGCGCGACCAGACGCGGCACGCGGGCGAGGGTGCGGCCGGCGCCTCCGCAGAGGAGGGCGCCGCCGCGCCGCCGGCGGCGTCGATCGCCGTGCTGCCTTTTGCGGATCTCTCTCCCGAGGGCAACCAGGCCTACTTCTCCGACGGCGTCGCCGAGGAGATCCTCAACGTGCTCGCGCACGTGCGCGGGCTCAAGGTGGCCTCGCGCACCTCCTCGTTCCAGTTCCGCAACGCCGATATCGGTGTCCCGGAGATTGCGAGGAAGCTCGGCGTGCGCAACATCCTCGAGGGGAGCGTGCGCAAGGCCGGCGACACCGTGCGCATCAGCGCGCAGCTGATCGAGGCCGCCGGCGACCGGCACCTGTGGTCGCAGACCTTCGACCGCCCGCTCACCACCGCCAATCTCTTCGGCATCCAGGACGAGATCGCCTCCGACATCGTCGAGCAGCTGACCGCGACCATCGGCGCTGCCGCCGCGACTGTCGGCAAACCGACGCTGCCGCAGGCCGACACGGCGAGCCTCGACGTCTATGACCTGTACCTCAAGGGACACGCCCTGTTTCTCGCCCGCAATAAAGCGAACCTCAGCGAAGCCGCGCGGCTGCTCAGGGCCGCGGTGGACAAGGACCCGAAGTTCGCCCGCGCCTGGGAATCGCTTGCCGCCGTATGGGTGATCTCCCAAGCCTGGGGACTGAAGGAGGAGGCCGATTACAACCAGGCGGCCGTCGCGGCCGCCGAGCGCGCGCTCGCGCTCGATCCCACGCTGTCGCTTGCCTATGCGGTGAGCGGCCAGGCACAGGGCAATCGCATCGCTCTCGGCAAGGGGGGCAGTTGGGAGGAGGCCATCGCGCCGCTCGATGAAGCGGTGCGGCGCGATCCGAGGAACACCACCGCCCTGCTCTGGCGCGCCGGCCATCTCTTCACCCTCGGCTACCTCGATCGTGCGCGTGAGGATTTCGACCGCTGCCTGGCGCTTGATCCGGCTTACGAGACCTGCCGGCGAAACCTCGCGGTTCTCGAGCTGGGCGCGGGGCGCACCGACGATGCGCTGCGCCTCTACGAGGTCGGCCTGGCTCAGGACTACGTGAACGACGACGTGTACTTTGCGCGCGCGGTGGCGGCGCGCGGCGATCGTATCGGCGCGCTCGGCGTACTGCTCGAGCAGTTTCGCGCCCGGCCGCAGCTGCTGCAGGCGCTGTTCCGCGCCGTCACGGATGCGAAGTTCAGCGATGCCGATCGCAGGGAGGCGCTGGCGCTCGTCGACTCGGCGAGCGACGACCAGGAGGCCGCGCGTGGCGCGCTCTGGGTCCTCAGGGACTACGACCGGATGGAGCAGTACTTCACCGACTACCCCGTCGCGCTCTGGGCACGGAGCGAGCCCGAGTGGCTCAAGTCGCCGGCCCGCAAGCGCATGATCGAGCGCTGGCGGCTGCCCGAGTACTGGCGCGCGCACGGCTTCCCGCCACAGTGCCAAGCGGTCGGGGCCGCTGATTTCGCCTGTCCGTGACTTACTGGCCATGTGGACAGACGGCGCGCTAAACTCGGCCCCCTTCTTCGGTTGAGGGTGTTGTAAGCAAGTGCGTCGTCTGTCGCTTTCGTGGGTTCTGTCGCTGCTGCTGGTGTTCGCCCAGCACGGCGCCGTGCTGCACGAGCTCGGCCACTTGAGCCATAGCGACCGTGACAACACCCCGGCGCTGCGCGCCGACGTGCAGATCATGGACGGCGTCTGCTCGACCTGCGCGGCGTTCGCCCAGGTCACCAACCCGGCCTCGGGCACCGTCAACACTCTGGCCGCCTCCGCGGCGGCCTATCTCCAGACTCCCGCCCCCAGCTACTCGATCGTCGCGGCCGACGCCCCGACGCCGCGCAATCGCGGTCCCCCGCAAGCCTGAACTGAGCTCCCCTGGTTGAAGCGCGCGTCCCGATCGTATCGGGCTGCGCGACGTTTGGGCTTTTTGTGGAGTGGGTTTCATGCTTAGTGCGGGATTCATGCGATGCGCGCGCGTTGCGCCGGGCGCAATTCTGTTGGGTACCTTCCTGGTTGCGGCGCTTCTCAACAGCCCGGCGATCCGCGCGGCCGACGGCACGCAGGCTCCGGCGGCCGCCGATGCTGCAGCCGATGCGGCCGCCGCCTCCGGCGGCACGACCCCGCCCGTCAAGGGGACGACCGACGCGGCTGCCGGCACCAGCCCCCAGCTGGCGACCATCGTGGTCACGGCGCAGAGGTTGAATGTCGCGCGCACCGAGATCGAGACACAGACCGGCGCCTCGACCTACACCGTCACGAGCGATGCGATCGCCGCTACTCCGGGCGGCGAGAACGTGCAGATGAACCAGGTACTGCTGCAGGCCCCGGACGTGGTGCAGGACTCCTTCGGGCAGCTGCACGTGCGCGCCGATCACAATGATCTTCAGTACCGCCTGAACGGCATCATCCTGCCCGAGGGCATCAGCGTCTTCAGCCAGACCTTGAGCCCGCGCCTCATCTCCTCGCTGAGCCTGATCACCGGTGCACTGCCTGCGGAGTACGGCCTGCGCACCGCCGGCGTCATCGATCTCTCGACCAACAGCGGACTGCTGCAGCCGGGCGGCGCGGCGTCGGTCTACGGTGGCAGCTTCGGCACCTTCGAGCCGGCCTTCGAGTACGGCGGCAGCTCCGGGAAGTACAGCTACTACGTCACGGGAGATTACAAACAGGACAACGTCGGCATCGAGTCTCCCGACGGCAGCACCAACCCGCTGCACGATCACACCCAGCAGGTCCACGGCTTCGGCTACTTCGAGAACATCGTCGACGAGAACGACCGCCTGGCGCTCATCCTCGGCACCTCGGACGATGCCTTCCAGATCCCGAACCAGCGTGGGCTCGAGCCGCCGCTGGGTCTGGATGTCAACGGCCAGACGGCGTTCCTCAGCGACGACCTCAACGAGACCCAGCACGAAGCGGCGCAGTACGCGGTTCTCGCCTGGCAGCACGCGCAAGGCGCGCTCAACTGGCAAACCGCGCTGTCGGCCCGCTACACCACGCTGCACTTCTCGCCCGACTGGACCGGCGACCTGCTCTTCAACGGCATCGCGCAGGACGCGCTCAAGGACGACACCGCCTTCGGCTGGCAGACCGATGCCAGCTACAAGGCGGGAGATACGCACACGGTGCGCGCCGGATTCTACATCCAGCACGACGTCTCCCAGAGCTATACCACCTCGCAGGTCCTGCCGATCGACGCCGCGGGGGTCCAGACCAGCGACGTTCCGCTGACCATTCCCGACAACGACACCCAGTCGCAGATCCTCGAGAGCGTGTACCTGCAGGACGAGTGGCAGGTGCTCAAGCCACTGACCATCAACTATGGTCTGCGCTTCGATCATTACAGCGCCTTCTCGAGCGGCAGCCAGCTGAGCCCGCGCCTCAACTTCGTCTGGCAGCTGCCGAGCGACACCACCGTGCACGGCGGCTACTCGCGCTACTTCACGCCGCCGCCGTTCGAGCTCGTGGGCACCGAGACCTTTACCAAGTTCGCCGGCACGACCGCGGAGCTGCCCGGCACCTTCACGCCGCTCGACACCCCGCCGATCGCCGAGCGCGCCAACTACTACGACTTCGGCATCCAGCAGAAACTGCTCGACGACACGCTCACGCTCGGCGCCGACAGCTTCTACGAGCAGGCGCAGCACCTGATCGACGAGGGTCAGTTCGGCGCGCCGATCATTCTCACGCCGTTCAACTACCGCTACGGCCTGCTCGGCGGCCTGGAATTCACCAGCAACTACTCGGTGAAGGACTTCTCCGCCTACGCGAATCTGTCGTTCCAGGCCGCTCACGGCAAGGACGTCGAGTCTGCCCAGTTCAACTTCACGCCCGCCGACTATGCCTACATCCAGGACAACTACATCCACCTGGACCACGAGGGGCGCGTCGCGTCCTCGGGCGGGGTGTCGTACCTGTGGATGGGGACGCGCTTCAGCAGCGACTTCATCTTCGGCACCGGGCTGCGCGAGGCGCTGGTCTTCCCCAACGGCACCGACATCCCGAACGGCGCCCACACGCCGAGCTACACGCAGGTCAATCTCGGCGTCAGCCACGACTTCCTGCTGGCCGGCTCCGGGCCGCTCACGGTGCGCTTTGACGTCATCAACGTGTTCGACGAGGTCTATCAGATCCGCAGCGGCACCGGCATCGGCGTGTTCGCGCCGCAGTACGGGCCGCGGCGCGGGTTGTACGGGGGGCTCGCCTGGAAGTTCTGAGAGCCTGACTCGCGGAGCGCGGATGGTTGATAATGCGCGGGTGGCAGCCTGCGCGGATCGCATTTGAAGCTCACCGCCGACTCCTTGGGCGTGCACCTGCGCGATCGCCTGCTGGGGGCCTACCTCGTCTCGGGTGATGAGCCGCTGCTCGCCGGCGAGGCGGCCGATGCGGTGCGCGCCGCCGCGCGCGCCGCGGGCTTCACCGAGCGGGAAGTGCATGTGGCGGAGCGCGCCGGCGATTGGGAGGAGGTGCGCGGCTCGGCGCGCAATCTGTCTCTCTTCGGCGCGCGGCGGCTGTTCGAGATCCGCATGTCGGCCCGGCCGGGCGCCGCCGGCAACGCAGCGCTCATCGAGCTGCTCGGCGCCGGCGATCGCGACACGCTGCTCCTCATCCTCACCCCCCGCCTCGATCGCGAGGCGCAGGGCGCGGCCTGGGTGCGCGCGCTCGAGGCGCACGGCGCCTGGGTGCAGGTCTGGCCGGTGGATGCGGCACGCCTCGTGGGCTGGCTTCGCGGGCGCGCCCGGCAGCTGGAGGTAAGGGCGAACGACGAGGCGCTCGAGCTCCTCGCCGAGCGCACCGAGGGCAACCTCCTCGCGGCGCACCAGGAGCTGGCCAAGCTCGCGCTGCTCGCGAACGGCGCCGTCGTGACGCCCGAGACGGTGCTCGCGAGCGTCGCCGACAGCGCGCGCTTCGATGTCTTTCAGCTGTCCGAGGCCGTGTTGAGCGGAGCCGCGGGGCGCGCGCTCAGGGTGCTCGCGGGACTGCGGGCCGAGGGCACCGAGCCGACCCTCGTGCTGTGGGCGCTCACCAGGGCACTGCACGACGCGTGGGGCGCGCTCCCCGGGGCGGGCGGGGCACAGCGCGGCTGGCAGCGCCAGAGCGCGGCTCTCGAGCATGCCGCGCGGCGGGCGGTGCATATGGCCTTCACCGATCTCACGGCACGCGCCGCACGCGCCGACCGCGTGATCAAGGGGCGCGTCGCTGGCAACGCCTGGGACGAGCTCGCGCTTCTCACCCAGGCTCTCTGTGCCTAGCGGCGCGTCCGGCACGGCCATGGAGCCCATCGGCCTCTTCGGCGGCACCTTCGATCCGATCCACTGCGGACATCTGCGCACGGCGTTCGAACTGTGGCAGGAGCTCGGGCTTGCCGAGGTGCGCTTCCTGCCGACCGGCCATCCGCCGCACCGCGAGCATCTGGTTGCGAGCGCGGAGCTGCGGCTCGCGATGGTGCGGGCCGCCGTCGCAGAGCAGCCGGGCTTCGTGGTCGACGACCGCGAGGTACGCCGTTCGGGCCCCTCGTACTCCGTGGATACGCTTAGTGAGCTGCGCGGGGAGTACCCGCAACGATCGCTCTGCCTGCTGCTCGGGATGGACGCCTTCCTCGGCCTGCCCACCTGGCATCGCTGGCGGGAGCTCCTCGAGCTCGCGCACGTCGTCGTGGCCCACCGTCCGGGATGGAACGCGCCCACCCGCGGACCGCTCGGTGAGCTCATGGTCGATCACGGCACGGGCTCCATCCGCGAGCTGCACGAGCGGCCGGCCGGCTGCCTGCACGTGCGTGCCGTGACCCAGCTCGAGATCTCGTCCACCGAGCTGCGCGCGGCTCTGGTCGCCGGTCGCGATCCGCGCTATCTCGTTCCCGACGCGGTACGGCAGATCATTCTCGACACGAGGTGCTATGCTGCACAGCAAGGTCCGTGAGACCTTGAGGCCATCAGGAGACGCCACTTAAGCACATGACCACCCGTACAAGCCTGCGCCCCGCTGTGGAGCGCGTTTCGCCCCTCAGGGAAGCCGTGACGACTGCGCTCGATGACATGAAGGCCGTAAACGTGAGGGTTCTGGATGTACGAGGGCTGACCGACATTGCCGATACGATGGTCATCGCATCCGGCAATTCCGACCGCCACGTGCGCTCGATCGCCGAGCGGGTGGTGGAGAAGGCGAAGGCGGCGGGCTTCCGGCCGCTCGGCACCGAGGGCGCGCGCGACGGCGAATGGGTGCTGGTCGATCTTCAGGATCTCATCGTCCACGTGATGCTGCCGCGGGTCCGCGAGTTCTACGGCCTCGAGTGGCTGTGGGAAGGCGGCGAAGAGCTGGCGCTCGGCGCACCCGCACTGGCCCGCGCCGACCCTCGCCGCCGGCAAGCCTCGACCTGAACTGAAGCCCGATGCGCGTGCGGCTGATCGCCGTCGGCACGCGCCCTCCCGGCTGGGTGCGCGATGCGTGCGAAGATTACATAACGCGGCTAGGCTCACGCCTGCCGGTGTCCGTCGTCGAGATCGCGGCCGGCCCGCGCAGCGCCGGTGAGCCGCCCGCGCGCGCCATCGCGCGCGAGGGCGAACGGATGCTGGCGGCGTTGCGCCGCGAGGACTACCTCGTCGCACTCGATGAGCGCGGCACCGAGCTCGCGACGCGCGAGCTCGCCGCATGGCTCAAGACCCGTATGCAGGAAGGTGAGGACCTGGCATTCGTGATCGGCGGCCCCGACGGGCTGGCGCCCGAAGTGCTCGCACGCAGCAAACTGCGCTGGTCGCTGTCGCGCCTCACCCTGCCGCACGCGCTGGTACGCGTGCTGCTCACCGAGCAGCTCTACAGGGCCCATAGCCTGCTCGCCGGTCATCCCTACCACCGGGACTAGGCCATGTCGTCCGCCGCGCCGCTCCTCACCCTCGCCTCGGTATCGCCGCGGCGGCGGGAGCTGCTCGAGCAGATCGGTGTCGCGCACGTGGTGAGCGGCGCCGATATCGACGAATCGGTCCGGCCGGGCGAGGCGCCCGCCGACTACGTGGTGCGCATGGCGTGCGCCAAGGCGCGTGCGGTGCGCGCGCGCGGCGGTGAGCTCCCGGTGCTGGCCGCGGACACGACCGTGGTGATCGACGGGCTCATTCTCGCCAAGCCCCGCGACCGGGCCGAGTGTCTCGCCATGCTCGGGCGGCTCTCGGGGCGAGCCCATCAGGTGCTGACCGCGGTCGCGCTCGCGACCGCGGCGGGTGTCGCTTTCCGTCTGAGCACGAGCGAGGTGCGGCTGCGGGCCGTGACGGCAGAGGAGTGCGCCGCCTACTGGGAGACCGGCGAGCCGCGCGACAAGGCCGGCGGCTACGCGATCCAGGGGCGGGGCGCGCTCTTCATCGAGCACTTGAGCGGGAGCTATTCCGGGGTGATGGGATTGCCGCTCTTCGAGACCGGGCAGCTGCTCGCCGCAGCCGGCCTGCGTTGGTAGGTTCCGCGGGGTGAGCACCGAGATCCTCGTCAACGTCGCTCCGCGCGAGACGCGCGCCGCGATCCTCGAGAACGGCGTGGTGCAGGAGATCCACATCGAGCGCACCGGCCGGCGCGGCCTCGTCAGCAATCTCTACAAGGGTCGTGTGTCGCGCGTGCTGCCCGGCATGCAGGCCGCCTTCGTCGAAATTGGGCTCGAGCGCACCGCCTTCCTGCACGCCGCCGACATCGCCCGCGCCGGCGCCGACGATACGCTGGCGAGTGCGGTGGCGGCGGCGCTCCCGCCCGTCGAGGACATCCGCCGCCTGCTGAATCCCGGCGACGACATCCTGGTGCAGGTCATCAAGGACCCGATCGGCACCAAGGGCGCGCGTCTCACGACCTTCATCGCCCTGCCTTCCCGCTACCTCGTGTATCTGCCGCGCGGCCTCGGCGTCGGCGTCTCATCCCGCATCGAGGACGAGACCGAGCGGACGCGGTTGAAGGGAGCCCTCGCGGCCCTCATCGGCGCGGAGGCGGTGGGCGGCTACATCGTGCGCACCGCGGCCCAGGGAGTGGCCCCGGAGAGCCTGAGTGAGGACATGGCCTATCTGGCGCGCCTCTGGGAGCATGTGTGCGCGCGCGCCGCCGAGGCCCAGCCGGGCTCGGTGGTGCACGAGGATCTGCCGCTCTCCTTACGGGTGCTGCGCGATGAGCTCTCGCGCGGCGTCAGCCACGTGCTGGTCGATTCCGCGCGCGAGCAGGCGGCGATGCTCGAGTTCGCCGCCGCGTTCGTGCCCGGGGCCGCTCCCATGATCGAGCTGTACTGCGGTCCGCGGCCGATCTTCGACCTGAACGGCGTCGAGGAGGAGATCACCCGCGCCCTCGATCGCAAGGTGCCGCTCAAGTCCGGCGGTCACCTGGTCTTCGATCAGACCGAGTCGATGACTACCATCGACGTGAATACCGGCGCCTATGTCGGCCACCGCAATCTCGAGGAGACCATCTTCCGCACCAATCTCGAGGCGGCGGTGACCATCGCGCGGCAACTGCGGCTGCGGAACCTCGGCGGCATCATCATCATCGACTTCATCGACATGCGCGACGAGCCGCACCGACGCGCGGTGCTGGCCGCGCTCGAGCGTGCGCTTTCGGGCGACCGCGCCCAGACCCACATCGTGAGCCTCTCGCCCCTCGGCCTGGTGGAGATGACCCGCAAGCGCACCCGCGAGAGCCTGGAACACCTCCTGTGCGAGCCCTGTCCAAGTTGCGAGGGCCGCGGTTTCGTGCGCACCCCGGAAACCGTGTGCAACGAGATTTTTAGGGAAATTGTGCGACAGAGCCGACAGTTTGCCAGCCGTGAGCTGCTGATACTGGCCCATCAGGACGTCGTGGACCGGCTCCTCGACGAGGAGTCCGCCACCCTCGCGGAGCTCGAGGCGCAGGTCGGCCGACCGATCCGGCTGCAGGTCGAGGCGCTCTACGGCGTTGACCAGTACGACGTCGTGCTGGTCTAGGACAGGTGATGCGTGTGAGACCCGCGGATGCCGCTGCCGGGACGGACGCGCCCGCTGCGGCGCAGCCGGGGGCCGCGGGCGCCCGCACGCTGGTGCGCGTGACGCTCATCACGCTCGCCGGCGTGTCGCTCCTCGCCACCGTCATTCTGTTCACGTATGCGCTCGCCGCGGCGCGCGTGCCGCAGCAGCGCGCGACGCTCGAGAGTCTGGTGCACGCGGAGACCGGACTCGACGTGCGATTCAACGAGCTGCGGTTGCGCTGGGGCTGGTACGGGCCCGAGGCGGCCTTCGAGGACGTCGAGCTGCACGAGCCCGGCGAGGCACGCGCGCTTCTCACCGCTCCGCAGCTGGTTCTCGGCGTCGACCTGTGGCGCATGCTGCGCAGCGGCGACCTCGCGGTGAGCCGCATCACGCTCGTCGATCCCAACATCGATGTGACGCCCGGACCGCCCGGGCGTGCCGCGCGCCCGGCGCGCGGTTCCGCGCCCGCAAGGGCGACCCGCCTCCTGGCGCGCTGGCGCGGTACGCGCATCGACGTCGAGGGCGGGAGGCTGCGTGCGCAAGTCGGCGGCGTGCCGCTCGACGCCGGTATCCGGCGGATCGAGCTGCGGCGCGC
The DNA here is from genome assembly GCA_030038875.1 of Gammaproteobacteria bacterium. Lineage (GTDB taxonomy): Bacteria > Pseudomonadota > Gammaproteobacteria > Steroidobacterales > Steroidobacteraceae > 13-2-20CM-66-19. Next base: position 10,091 of record JASHQW010000130.1, read on the forward strand.
CGGAGCCGAATGGACCGCGCAGGCGCTCCTCGCGCTGCCGGAAGAGCTCGGCACGACGGCTGAAGCCGAGCTGCGCCTGCGTGGCGATGCGGCGCAGCCCGCGGACCTTGCCGGCACGCTGACTCTCAGCAGCCGCCGCCTGCAGCTTGCGGGCTGGCGCTCGCTGCTGAAGTCCACGCCGGTCGCGCCCTACCTGCCGGATGCAGGCAGCGCCGACGTCAGCGTACGGCTCGATCTCGCGCAGGGCGGCGTGCAGCGTGCGGAGGGCACGGTTGCGGGCGCGGTGCTCGAGTGGCCCGCGGTGGGACCCGGAGCGGGGCTGGCACTCGACGAGCTGCACGCCGAATGGCAGCTGGCGCGCAACCGCGCGGGCTGGCATTTCGGCGTCGAGCCGCTCGAGCTCGGAGCCAGCTCCCCACGCGCCGCTCTCAGCGTCGATGCCGCCTCCGATGGCGGCTGGGTGCGCGGGCGGCTGCAGCGCGCGCCGGCTGCGGTGCTCGCGGGTCTCGCGCGCGGCGTGCTGCCGCAGCTGCGCGTCTCGGGGATCGAGTTGCAGGGAATGGTGCGCGAGGCGCGCTTCGATTGGAGCGCCGCCCGGCCGCCGCAAGCGCGGCTGCTCACGACCGCGGAGCTCGACGACCTGAGCGTCACTCCTCCCGGGCACGCGCTCACCCTCGCGGGGCTCACGGCGCATTTGAGCGGTACGGGCACGAGCCTCGAGGCGGCGCTCGATGCGGGCGCCGCGCGCGCGACCTTCGCGGTCGACCCCGCGCGGGTGCTCGCTCCCGTCGGCCTGCACGCGCGCCTGGCGCTCACCGACAACGGGCGTGCCTGGCGGGTCAGCACGCGCGAGCTCGAGATCCGCCAGGGGGACGCGCGCCTCGCCATGAGCGGCGCGCTTACGGGTGAGGACTCGGGCGCCCATCCGCGCCTCGACGCACGCGCCACTTTGAGCGGCGCGCCGATCGAGCTGGTGCGCGCGGCTCTCGGAGCGCGCACTCTCGCCGCCCTCGGCACCGCCGCCGGCGAGCTCACCGCCGGGCGCATCGTACATGCGCAGCTCGTGGCACGCGGTCCGCTCGATGAGCCGCTTCCCTGGAGCGGCGCCCGGCGCGTGTTCACGGGCTCACTCTCGCTCGCCGGCGCGAGCCTCGCGGGCGCGCCCGACAGGCCAGATCTCAGCGGCCTCGATGCGCGCATCGACTGGCGCGGAGCGCGCGTGCGCGTGCGCATGGACGGCGCTGCCGCGGGCCGCTTCCGCTTGAGCGCCGCTCACGGGGAGTGGGACGCGCGCGATGCGAGTCTCGAGCGGCTCGCCGGCAGGCTGAGCGGCAACCTGGGCGATGCGCTCGCGTGGCTGCGCGATCACCCGCAGCTCGAGCCCTACGCACCGGGGATAGGCAGCATCGCTCTGAGCGGCGACGCCGTCCTCGACTTCGAGGTGCAGCGCGTGGGGAATCCCGCGCACGCGCCGCGCTTTGCGACGCGTCTCTCCGCGCTCCTCGACGGTGCGCAGCTGCGGCCGGTGGCGGGGCTCCCCGGCATCGAGGGCCTGCGCGGCACGTTCGCCTTTGCCGATGGACACCTGCAGCGCTCGACGCTCGCCGGCCGCTGGCTCGGAGGCCCGATCGCGCTCAGTGTCGGGGAGCGCCGCGAGCGCGGCGCCATGGCCGTTGCCATCTCAGCCAAGGGAGTGCTCAACGTCCCGGAGGCCATGGCGACCGCGACCGGACTGCGCAGCGAGGAAAGCCCGCTGCAGGGCAACGCCGAATGGAGCGCGGATCTCAAGCTCCTGCCGGGCACGAACGGTGGGCGCCCGGGCTGGCGTGCCCGCGCCGATGCAAGCCTGGCCGGTGTCACGAGCAGCCTGCCCGAGCCTCTCGCCAAGGCGTCGGGGTCGGTGCTACCACTGCATATCGAGCTCCTCGGAACCGAGGAAACGGGAGAGCTCCACATCGCGCTCGCGGAGAGGCTGCGGGGAGTCGCGGCCGTCAGTCGCCGCGGCGATCTGTGGCGTATTGAGCGCGGCGCCGTCAGTTTCGCCGCGGGCGCGCCGACCCTGCCCGCCACCCCCGTGGTGGAAATCGAGGGCACGATGAGCCGGCTCGATCTGCCGGCCTACGCTTTGCTGTGGCGCGAGCTCGCGCGCCATTCCGCCTGGCCGGCGCTGCGCGTCGAGCTCAGGGCGAACGAGCTCCTCGCGGGGGAGCTGCGCTTTCCCGACGTGCGCGTATCGGCGCAGGCAGGCCTCACCTCCCGCGAGGTCAAGCTCGAGTCCTCCGACCTCGAGGCAACGGTGCACTGGCCCGCGGTGGTCGACGCCGCACACCCGGTGCGTGCGCATGTCGAGCGGCTCGATCTGGCGCAGCTCACAGGCAAGAGCGCCGCTCCCGCTGCGCTGCTGGCCGCGCTGGGATCCGACACGCAGCTGTCCGTCGGCGATCTTCGCTGGCAGGGCCGCCCCCTCGGCGGACTCGAGGTGACGCTGGCCGCGCGCGCTGGCGCGCTCGACGTGCAGGACCTCCAGGTGAGCGGAGCGGGCGATGAGGCGCGTGGCAAGCTCAAGTGCCGCGACGGTGTCTGCCGCGCGAGCTTCAGCCTCGGAAGCCACGATGCCGCCGCTACGCTCACCCGGCTCGGCTTCCGCAGCGACCTGAGCGCCGCCCGTGCCGTGGCGAGCGGCGAGCTCGCATGGCCGGCGGCAGGCACCGCGATGCTGGCGGACGCCAAGGGCGAGCTTCATGTGGAGCTCGACGACGGTCTCGCCCGCAGCATCACCGCAGCCGACGCGCCGGGCGGCTCCCTGGGGATCCTGGCGGTCCCGGGACTCATCGCGGGAATGGGCCTCCCGCAGCTGCCCTTCACGCGACTCACCGCGGATTTCGCCGTGGCCGACGGCCAGGCGGTTACCTCCGACCTGCACCTCGACGGCGATACCGAGATCCTGATGCGGGGCCGCATCGGGCTCCTGTCCCGCGATTACGATGCGGAGGTTCGGGTGCTGAAAGGCGAGGAGCGGCTGCCGGCCGCCGTGCGGCGCCTCGGCCCCGGGCCGCGGGTGGCCGCGCTCTGGATGTCGTTGCGGGAGCTGTTCACCGGCGTCAATCGCGAGCGCGCCACGCTGCGCTTGCACGGCACGTGGGATGACCCCATGGTTAGCCCATGAAAGTCGCGGCCCTGCAGATGACCTCGGGACCCGAGATCGCGGCCAATCTGGCCCAGGCCGGGGCGCTGCTCGAGGAGGCCGCGGCGAGCGGCGCGCGCCTCGCAGCGCTGCCGGAGAATTTCTCGTTCCTGGGCCTGCGGGACGCCGACAAGCGCGCCGTGGCGGAGACCGACGGCACGGGCCCGGTGCAGGAGTTCCTCGCCGCGAGCGCGCGGCGGCTCAGGCTGTGGATCGTGGGCGGCACCCTGCCGCTCAAGAGCGATGCCGACGGACGCGTCGCCGCCGCCTCGCTCGTTTACGATGCCGACGGCAACCGCGTCGCGCGCTACGATAAGATCCACCTGTTCGATGTCGATATTCCCGGGCGCGCCGAGACTTACCGGGAGTCGGCCCACGTCGCCCCGGGGACGCGTCCGGCGGTGGTCGATACGCCGGTGGGACGCCTCGGGCTGTCGGTATGCTACGACGTGAGGTTTCCGGAGTTGTATCGCCACCTGAGCGCCGCCGGGGCGCAGCTGCTGTCGGTGCCGTCTGCGTTCACCGCGCCCACCGGGCGCGCTCACTGGGAGACACTGCTGCGCGCACGTGCCATCGAGAACCTCTGTTACGTGATCGCACCGGCGCAGTCCGGCATCCACCCGAGCGGGCGCGAGACCTATGGAGACAGCATGATCGTCGATTACTGGGGAAGTGTATTGAAGCGCGTGCCGCGCGGGCGCGGCTGCGCCGTGGCCGAGGTGGATCTCGCGCGCCAGAGCGCCGTGCGCGAGGGCTTCCCGGCGCTCAGGCACCGCGTGCTGACCGGGGAGGGGAGCCGATGAGCGCACGAGAGACGCCGGCGGGTGATCCGCTCCACATGGCGCGCGAGCTGATCCTGCGTCCCGGCGGGCTCGACGACCGCCGTCTCGACAACGTATTCGGCGAGGTGCTGACGCACTCGGTCGACTTCGCGGATCTTTATTTTCAGCTCGCGCACCAGGAGTCCTGGTCGCTCGAGGACGGCATCGTCAAGGACGGCAGCGCCAGCATCGAGCAAGGGGTCGGCGTGCGCGCGCTCGCTGGCGAGAAGACCGGCTTCGCTTACTCGGACGAGATCGTGCTGCCGGCGCTCGAGGAGGCGTCGCGCGCGGCGCGCGCCATCGCCGTACAGGGCGGCGAGCGCCGCGTGAGCGCCTGGCGCGCTACGCACGGCCATCGACTCTACCTGCCCGCCGATCCGGCGGCGGCACTCGCCGCCGCCGACAAAGTGGCCTGGCTCGAGCGCGTCGATCGCGAGGCGCGGCGGCTCGACCCGCGCATCGTGCACGTGAACGCGAGCCTGGTCGCGGTGCACGAGGTGGTGCTCATCGCCACCAGCGAGGGCGAGCTCGCGGCGGACGTGCGCCCGCTCGTGCGCTTCAACGTCTCGGTGCTGGTCGAGCACCACGGCCGGCGCGAGCAGGGTTACGCCGGGGCGGGCGGTCGCTACTCGCTCGCCGAGCTGGTCGCGAGCGACAAGCCTCTCGAGCTCGCACGCGAGGCGGTGCGGCAGGCGCTGGTGAATCTCGACGCCGTGCCGGCCCCCGCCGGCACCATGACGGTGGTGCTCGGGCCCGGGTGGCCCGGGATCCTGCTGCACGAGGCCATCGGTCACGGGCTCGAGGGAGATTTCAACCGCAAGGGCACCTCGGCGTTTGCCAACCGCATCGGTGAGCGCGTGGCGGCGGCGGAGTGCACGGTGGTCGACGACGGTACGCTCGCGCGCCGCCGCGGCTCGCTCAACATCGACGACGAGGGCACGCCGACGCAGTGCACGATGCTCATCGAGAACGGGGTGCTGCGCGGCTACATGCAGGATCGCCTCAACGCGCGTCTCATGGGAGCCGCGCCCACCGGCAACGGCCGGCGCGAGTCCTTCGCGCACACGACGCTGCCGCGCATGACCAACACCTACATGCGCCCCGGTCCCCACGACCCGGATGAGATCATCCGCTCGGTGCCGCGCGGTATCTAT